>JBAZKM010000002.1 GCA_041650805.1 Candidatus Omnitrophota bacterium
TAGATAACCTTCGGCGAAATCCGCCGAAGCACCCGGCCTATTTAGCATTGAATGCGAAGGCGGAATTTACGTCGAGCGAATGCAGGAACTGACCGAGGCAAGAGATGAAAGGATATATGCACCCGTACAGAGGGGATTTATCAAGTAACGAGTTATTGATACAAAGGCCGAGGGAATTCCTGCAAATTCGCGAGACGTAAACCGCAGTGCACGGCGAAAAAATTCAGGCCGTGAACAGGACCCTGAAGTGCGGCAGGGACCGTAACTTCTATGGCCTGCACAAAATATTTTACGCTACCTTTCCTTTCCATACCCATCGATGGCGCTCTTGAGGAGGCGGCAATAGAGGTCGAACCCGACCGCGTGTATGTAGCCGTGCTGCTCTACGCCGAGCAGGTTCCCCGCCCCGCGTATCTCGAGGTCCTCCATGGCCAGCTTGAACCCGGAGCCGAGCTCCTGGAATTTCATGATAGCGTGGAGCCGTTTCTGCGACTCCTGGCTCAGGACGAACCTCTTCGGGATCAGGAGGTACGCGTACGCCTTGCGCGTGAACCGGCCTACCCTGCCCCGGAGCTGATAAAGGTCGGCCAGGCCGAAGGTATCGGCCCTGTTTATTATTATGGTATTGGCATTCGGTATGTCTATCCCGGACTCGATGATCGTCGTAGAGACGAGGCAGTCGATCCCGCCTTTTATGAACTTCAGCATCGTCTCCTCGAGAAGCCGTTCCGACATCTGGCCGTGCGCGACCACTATCTTCGCCTCCGGCACAAGCGCCTTCAGCGAGCGGGCGATCACCTCGATATCCTGGACCCTGTTATGGAGAAAGAAGACCTGCCCGCCCCGCCCTTTCTCGCGCATGACCGCCTCGCGTATGAGTTTCTCGTCGTAATGCGTCACTACCGTCTCGACCGGAAGACGCTCGGACGGCGGCGTATTTATTACGGATATATCCCTGCCGCCCATGAGCGCCAGGTAGAGCGTCCTGGGTATGGGCGTCGCGGTAAGGGTCAGTATGTCCACGGTCGCGCGGAGCTTCTTGAGGTGCTCCTTGTGACGCACGCCGAACCGCTGTTCCTCATCTATGATCACGAGGCCCAGGTCCTTGAAACGCATATCGCGGGAGAGCAGACGGTGGGTACCTATGATGATGTCCACGGCCCCGCTCGCGACTCCTTCGATTATACGTGACTGCTCGCCCGTCGTCCTGAACCGCGACAGCATCTCTACGTTCACGGGATACTTTTTCATACGGGAGGAGAAGGTATTGAAATGCTGTTCCGCGAGTATCGTGGTCGGCACGAGGATGGCGACCTGTTTATTGTTCATCACCGCCTTGAATGCCGACCGGAGGGCCACTTCCGTCTTCCCGTATCCGACATCGCCGCACAGGAGACGGTCCATCGGTTTCCGGGCCTCCATGTCCAGTTTCAATTCCGCGGTCGCGCGCGTCTGGTCGGGCGTCTCCTTATACGGGAACGCCGCCTCGAGCTCCTTCTGCCATTCGGTATCTTTCGAGAAGGCGAACCCCTGGCTGGCGGCGCGGCGCGCCTGCAGATCGAGGAGCTCTACGGCCACCTTCTCCACGCCCTTCCTGGCCCGCTCCTTGACGCGGGCCCATATCTTCGCACCGAGCTTATAGAGCTTGGGGGGTCTTCTTTCGAAACCGAGATATTTCTGTATCTTATGGAGGTCTGTGTGCGGGACGTAAAGCTTGTCGCCGTCGGCGTACTCTATGACGAAATGGTCTGTGTATCTCTTTTCGACCTTTACCTTCTCCACCCCCATGTAACGGCCTATGCCGTGGTCCACATGCACGACGTAGTCGCCCGATTCTATATCTACGAAGTTGTCTATCGGGGATTCACCGGAGGTGCCGCGGCGCCGGCCCTCTATCTTATGTTTGAATATGCCGCGTATGGGAAGGAGTATCGCGACGGAGTGGTCCTGTATGACCTCGTAGGTCAGCGGGTCGAGGCTGCGGATCTTTTTAACGCAGTTCCCTTCGAGCTCTATCCGGAGCGGATACTCGAAGGTGACGGGATAGACGGTGATCGTGTCTCCTACGGCGGCAAAGTCGCCTTCTTCGGCGACCCTCCTGCACGAACGATAGCCGTATTCGACGATATCCGAAAGCAATTTCTCGGTGTCGATCTCTTCGTTCAGGTAGATCTTTATGGAGTCGAACATGTGTCAGCTTTCAGCTATCAGCTGTCAGCTACATCTTTTTAGGGAGCGAGACGCCGAGGAGGCCCAGGCCGTTCGCGAGCACTATCCTGGCGCAATCGACCAGGACGAGCCGCGCCCTCGTCAATTCGAGATCGTCGCTGACAACCCTGTGCTTTGTGTAGAAGGAATGGAAGATAGCGGCAAGGTCCTGCAGGTATTGGAGCACTATATACGGGTCGAGAGAATCCGAGCTCAGGGCCACGATGAGAGGGAACCTGCGCATTATGCGCAGGAGCTCGAGCTCTTCCGCTTCTTTAAGCAGGGATGAATCATACTTCGCCGGCCCCCTTATCTTTTTACCGTAATCGAGGATCGACCATATCCTGGCATGAGCGTACTGGATATAATAGACGGGGTTCTCCATCGACTCTTTCTTGACCGACTCAAGGTCAAAGTCGAGATGGCTCGAGATCCTTCTCATCAGGAAACAGAACCTGGCTACATCCTTCCCGACCTCCTCCCTCACCTCGCGCAGGGTCACGAACTCGCCGGCCCTGGTGGACATAGAGACGACCTGGCCGTTCCTGAAGAGCGTGGCGAGCTGTACTATGAGCACGGAGAGAGAGCCGGCGTGGTAACCGAGCGCCGCGACCGCCGCCTTCATGCGCGGGATATATCCGTGGTGGTCGGGGCCCCATATGTCGACTATGCGTTTAAAACCCCTCCTGTATTTGTCTAGATGGTAGGCTATATCGGAGGTGAGATAGGTCATCTTGCCGTCGGACTTGAATACCACCCTGTCCTTATCGTCGCCGAACGCGCTCGACTTGAACCAGACGGCGCCTTCTTTTTCGTAAATATATCCCTTCTCCTTCAGTACGGCGATCACCCTGTCTATCTTGCCGGACTTACGCAATCTCCTCTGGCTGTACCATACGTCAAAATCGACTCCGAAGCTCTTCAGGTCATCCCTTATGTCGCGCATGATCCAGGCCAGCCCGAACTCCCTGAACGGGTCGAGCTTATTCTCTTTGATATATTTCCTGCCGAACTTCTTTTTGAGATCCTTCGCTATATCCATGACATAGGAGCCCTTGTACCCGTCCTGCGGGAAATCTTCCTTCACCCCGCAAAGCTCAAGGTACCGGACCCTGATGGAATTGCCCAGTATATCCATCTGGGTGCCTTCGTCATTTATATAATATTCCCTGGTGACTTTGTAGCCGGCGAATTCGAGTATATTGGCGAGGCTGTCCCCTATGGCTGCCTGGCGGGCATGCGCTATGGTGAGGGGGCCGGTGGGGTTGGCGCTCACGAATTCCACCTGCAGTTTCGTCTTCCTCCCCAGGGCCATACGCCCGAAATTGCCCTTCTTCCTCTTTATCTCAAGCAGTGACTTATACAGGTGGGCCCCGCTGAGAAAGAAATTGATGAACCCGGGCGGTTTTATCTCAACGCGGTCTATCTCGCCCTTTATATGGGAGGAGGCGAGATCTTCTTCGAATGACCTTTTGATATGTTCGGCGATAACGAGAGGGTTCTGGCCGGCGGCCTTGGATAACCTGAGGGCGATATTCGAAGCCAGGTCGCCGTGCGACCTCTCTTTCGGGATCTCCAGTTCGGGCTTCACGCCATCCGGGAGGACCGCGGAGGCATTGAGGTCCGCGAGGGCCTTCTTTACGGACCGCTCCAAAACCGAGATTATCCTGCTTTCGATCCCGCCATAATGCATCTTAACGCCTGGCTCTCTTCTTCTTTTTTTTCTTCTTCAGGACGCGCGCCTTCCTCCGGGGCACGGCCTTCCCTGTCTTCTCCCTGAAGCGCTCCTGCGGTATATCGCTCCACAGCTTTTCGAGATCATAAAAATGTCTCGTCTCTTCACCGAAGATGTGGGCCACGACATCGCCGTAATCGAGCACTATCCAGAGGGCCTCTCGCTCCCCTTCGGAATGCCACAGCTTCTCGCCCTTTTCCCTCAGCACTCTTCTGATATTGTCCGATATGGCCTTTACCTGCGTAGTGGATGTGCCGCTCGAAACGACAAAATAGTCCGAGACGCTGGGGACCTTGCGCATATCCATGATGACTATGTCGCGCCCTTTTTTATCCGATGCGGCCCTGGCGATCGCCGAGGCCTTCCTTTTCCCTATGATAAGATATCACCTCTTTCCGATACCAAAAAAATATACCCCGATAAACGGCTCATAAAAAGATTATCCCGCCTAAGAATGCTTTGTGGGCGACTCAAGGCGGGATCCCGCACTGAGTCATGACCCTCAGCATTCAGGCGGGGCAGCACCCTGCAACTCTGCAATCTGTATAATTCTTCTGATAAAGCCGGATTATTTCATTATCTTATACATCCCAGTACCGCAAGTTGTGCATTTGCCCTTCATTGCCTGGCGCTTGTTCTTCATGGTGACTTTCTGGGTGTCCTTCATCTCTTTCTTGGCTTTGCACTTTACGCAATATCCTATCTCTGCCATCTATATCACCCCCTTTGATCTTTCTATGCCCTATTTCAATACTTTTGTGCTAGTTTATCAGAAGATCTGCCCCTTGTCAAGGGGATATCCTCCATTACCCCTGCAGGAGGCCCATGTCTCTACCGGTATAACTTATGATCCGCGATGTAACGGCGCACCTTCTCGGGGACCAGGTAGCGTATGGACCTGCCCTCTTTTACCCGCTTCCTTATGTCGTGCGAAGAGACCTCTATGGGCGTTATGACCACCGTATCCACCTCTTTCGGGACATCCTGGAAAGGGTAGCCGGGGCGGTTCGCCACGATGAACTTGGATATCTTGAATATCTCGTTCACGTCCTTCCAGGAGAAGAGGTCCTTCAGGGAATCGGACCCGGTGATAAAATATAGCTGGCTCTCCTGGCCGTATTTGGCCCTGAATTCCTTCAGTGTATCTATGGAATACGACCTTTTCCTGGCATCTATCTCGAAACGCGACGCCTCGAGGGCCGGGTTATCCTCTATCGCCAGCTCCGTCATCCTGAAGCGGTCCTCGGCAGAGACGACGGGACCCGACTCTTTGTGCGGCGATAGATAAGTCGGGACGAATATGACCTTGTCCAGCTTGAGCTTGAAACATGCCTCTTCCGCAAGTATCAGGTGACCCATGTGTATCGGGTCGAACGTCCCTCCCAGTATACCTATGCGCATATCATCTCCGGACCTGCCCGTTCCCCCGCACCACGTACTTGTACGACGTCAGCTCTTCGAGCCCCATGGGGCCCCTGGCATGGATCTTGTCGGTAGAGATACCTATTTCCGCGCCCTTCCCGAACTCTCCGCCGTCGGTGAAACGGGTCGAGGCATTCACATACACGCAGGCAGAATCGACTTCACGCAAAAACTTTTCGGCCGTCTTCTTGTCGCCCGTAACTATGGCATCCGAATGGTACGACCCGTACTTCATGATGTGCTCTATGGCGCCGTCTACGTCTTTCACCACCTTGACCGAAAGGATCAGGTCAAGGTACTCGGTGTACCAGTCGGCTTCGGAGGCGGGCAGCACGCCCCTCACGATGCGCCTCGTCTCGGCGCATCCCCGTATCTCCACCCCCTCGCCTATCAGGCGCCTGAGCATGCCGGGGAGGAACTCTCCCGCTATCTTCCTGTGCACAAGCATCGTCTCCATGGCATTGCAGACGCCCGGACGCTGGACCTTGGCATTGAGACATATCTCCCGGGCCATCTCGAGGTCTGCGGCCTTGTCTACGTAGGTGTGGCATACGCCCTTGTAATGCTTGATGACCGGTATCCGCGACCTCTTTGCCACCTCCCTGATAAGGGATTCGCCTCCGCGCGGCATGACGAGGTCTATCAGCCCGTCCTGCGTCAAAAGCTCGTCCACTATGCCCCTGTCGGTATGCCGGACCATCTTCATCGCCCCGCGGGGCAACCCATGAGATATCGCCGCCTTCTCGAGCGCCTCGTATACGGCGATATTCGAATGTATCGCCTCGCTCCCGCCTCTCAGGATCACGGCGTTACCCGACTTCAGGCAGAGCCCCGCGCAGTCGCTCGTCACGTTAGGGCGGGATTCGTATATGATGAGTATCACCCCTATGGGGACACGCACCTTTTCGATACGGAGGCCGTTGGGCCGGCGCGTGCTTGAGATAAGGCCGCCGACCGGATCTTTCAATCTGGAGATCGAGACGAGCGAGTCGGCCATTTTGCGTATCCTTGAAGGGTCCAGGAGCAGTCTGTCGATGAGGGCCCCGGAAAGCCGTCTTTCGCGCGCCCGGGCGACGTCCTTTTCATTCTCCCTTAGTATGGATGACTCGTTCTTCCTGAGGGCATCGGCCATCGAAACGATGATCTTATCCTTGACCGCCGTATCGATGAGCGCCAGCGCCCTCGAGGCCTCTTTTGCCTCATTGCACATCACCTTAACGTTATCGCGTGCGCTCATAATATCACCAGGTTGTCTTTATGTATGACTTCGTCGGGCCCCTTATAACCCAGGACGGCCTTGAAGGCGGAGGTCTTCAGCCCCTTTATCTTGGCGGCCGCCTCCGAGGAGTAGTTAACCAGCCCGCGGGCGAACTCTTTTCCGTTCCTGTCGACTACGCTGACGGCGTCGCCCTGGGAGAAGTCACCGCTCACCGCGAGCACACCGGATGCCAGGAGGCTCCTGTCTTTCCGCGAGAGCGCTTCCCTGGCGCCGTCATCCACCTCGATACGGCCTTTTGTCCTGGATGAAAACGCTATCCACCTCTTCTTCGCGAGGAACTTCACTCCCTGGCACTTGAATGCGGTGCCTGCGGCCTTTCCGTCCAGTATGTCGGGTATGATGCCCTTCTTTGTGCCGTTGGCTATGACGCATTCCATGCCCGCCTCGCATGCGCTCCTGGCGGCCGCGAGCTTGGTGGCCATCCCGCCGGTGCCGAGGTCACAGCGGCTTGCGCCGCCCAGCTTCGCTACACGTGAGTTTATCTCTTCCACGAACTTTATGACACGTCCGTCTTCGTCCAGGAGGCCGTCCACATCGGTAAGGAGTATCAGCATATCCGCGCCGCACAGGTCCGCGACGAGCGCGGAGAGGCGGTCGTTATCGCCGCACTTTATCTCGTCTGTCGAAACGGTGTCGTTCTCGTTTATGACCGGGATGACGCCGTGGCCGAGAAGCGCGAGTATGGTGTGTTTGATATTAAGGTAGCGCTTCCTGTCGTTAAGGTCTTCCTGGGTCAGGAGTATCTGGCCCGTAAGGTAGGAGCGCGCCCTGAAGTACTCGCTGTAAAATTGCATGAGGTGGCCCTGCCCTATGGCCGCGGAGGCCTGAAGCTCCGAAAGGAGGGCAGGCCTCTTCTTCAACCCGAGGAGCCCCATTCCGGCGCCGATGGCCCCCGAAGTCACCAGGAGGACCTCCGTCCCGCGGTCTCTCACGTCGGATAGCTGCTCGACGAGGTTACGTATCCTCTCCCTGTCGAGCGTCCGCTCTTTTGACGTGATGACCTTAGTCCCTACCTTTACCACTACCCTCTTATATTTAGCCATTTTTTCTCTCTGCCCTGACCTTTTTATATATAGCCGTGAGCAGCTCTTTTATCCCCTCGCCCGTTTCGGCCGATACCGGAAATACCTTCAGCCGCGGGAACGCCTTTTTGAACTTCTGTATATTCTTTTTGGCCTCAGGGAGGTCCGTTTTATTCAGCGCGACGATCTGCGGTTTCGCGCCGAGTTCCCTGCTGTAGAGCTTTAGTTCTTTGTTCAGTTTCCTGTAATCGCCCGCCGGGTCCCTCCCCTCCCACCCCGATATGTCCACCAGGTGGAGAAGCACCTTCGTCCGTTCCACGTGCCGCAGGAACCTGTCCCCAAGCCCCTTTCCGAGGTGCGCACCCTCGATGAGGCCGGGTATCTCGGCGATCACAAAATGCGCGCCGGCGTACATCTTCACAACGCCCAGGACCGGCGCTTTGGTCGTGAACGGGTAACCGGCGATCTTTGGGTGCGCGCTCGATATGCGCGATATGAGCGTCGACTTTCCCGCGTTCGGATAGCCGATGATCCCCGCGTCGGCTATGAGCTTCAGCTCAAGCATGATCGTCTTCTCTTCTCCGGGGAAGCCTTTTTCATTCGACCGGCCGCGCGAATTCCCGCGACCGCCGTGCCCTCCCCGCGCGATGACGACCGACTCGCCCTCTTTTACGAGGTCACGCAGGACTATATCATGGGTCAGGTCCCTTATGGTGGTGCCGGCCGGCACCCTCACTAAAAGGTCCGTCCCTCTCTTCCCTTTTTTATTGCTTGAGCTGCCGTGCGATCCGGATTCTGCGGTAAAGTGCTGCTGATATTGGAAGTCTAAAAGCGTGTGGACGTTCCTGTCGACAAGGAAGACCACATCTCCGCCGTCACCGCCCCTGCCTCCGTCGGGCCACCCGACCCTGTTCCACTTATCGCGGTAAAAGCTGTGGCAGCCGTTACCGCCGGATCCGGCCTTGATGTAGATCTTTGTTTCATCTATGAACATTATTTTGCGGATTTGACGACGCTTACAACCTTGCTCTGGCCGAAGACGACCTTCCCGTCGATGAGCGCGTAGAGCGTGTCGTCCCTGCCGGCGCCGACGTTACGCCCCGGCTTGAATACGCGGCCGTGCTGCTTCAGTATTATCGTGCCGGCCTTCACCTTCTGGGCGCTGAAACGCTTGATCCCCAGGTTCTTAGGCTGACCGTCGCGTCCGTTTATCATGTGAGCCATATAGCTACCTCTTATCCTTTCGCTATCTCGATCTCTTTGACTTTTATCCTGGTGTAATCCTGCCTGTGGCCTATCTTCTTCTTCTCGCTCTTCCGCCTCTTATACTTGAAGGCGATGACCTTGTCGCCCCGTACCGTGCCGAGCGCCTCGCATATCACATGCGCCCCCTTTACGTGCGGCGTCCCAAAGTGGACGGAGTTGCCTTCCTTCAGGATAAGGACCTTGCCGAGTTTCACCTCGGCGCCTTCTTTGGCCTTCAGCTTTTCGACCAGGAGCACATCGTTCTTGGCTACTTTATACTGTTTCCCGCCTGTTTCCACAACTGCGTACATTGAACACCCCCATGTAGTTAGGCCGAATACTATACCATATCGGCCCCTTTCCCGTCAAGCACGTCCGGATCTGACATTGGAAATCGGAAATCAACCTGCAGGACCCTTAAAAATCCTACCCCCTGCCTTCCTCTATACGGATCTCTTCGATGTGGAGGTTGGGGTCTTCGATGATGCGGATGCTCTTCCTGAACCGCTTTTCGAGAGGCCTGATCATGTTGCGAGAAGGGAGCGAGCTCTCGGCGGCGACGTCGGGATGGAGCGATACGAATACCTCGCGCGCCCTCGTGCCGGCCAGGAAGCTCTCGAGCTTCCTGAAGAGCTCTATCGCCACGGTGGAGACGGACTTTATCACGCCCCGGCCGTTACAGTACGGGCACTTCTGGTAGCTCTTCCCCTCTATGCTCTTACGGACCCTCTGGCGGGTCATCTCGACAAGCCCTATGCTCGATATATTGAGTATGTTCGTCTTTGCCTTGTCGTTCTCGATGGCCCTCTCAAGCGCCTTGGAGACGGCCCTCCTGTGTTCGGGCACCTCCATGTCGATGAAGTCGATTATTATGATGCCCCCGAGGTCCCGGAGCTTCAGCTGGCGCGGCACCTCCTGCGCCGCCTCCATATTCGTCTTGAATACGGTCTCCTCGAGGTTCCTCCTGCCTACGAACTTGCCGGAATTGACGTCGATCGCGACGAGGCTCTCCGTCTCGTCGAATATGAGGTAGCCGCCGCTCTTAAGCCCTACGATACGGTTATATATCTTCTCTATCTGCGGTTCGACCTCGAATTTCTCGAAGAGAGGCGTCGTCCCGCCGTAAAACCTGAGGCGCGGCCTAAGGTGCGGTGAATATATGCTCAGGAACCTGTTTATCTCTTTGAACTCATCCCTCGAATCGACCTCTATCTTGCCGAAATCGGCCGTGAATATATCACGCACCACCCTGAGGATGAGGTCATACTCTTTATGGACCAGCTGGGGAGGCCTGGCGCGCCTGGCCCTCTCTTTTATCTGCTGCCACAGCCGTATGAGATACCTCGTCTCCCGGAAAAAGTCCTTCTGGCTCGCCCCTATCGCCGCCGTCCTCACGACGAACCCCATATCTTTCGGCAGTTTCAGCTCCTCCAGTATCTTCCGTATCCTGTCGCGCTCTTTCCTGTCCTCTATGCGTTTGGAGATGCCTATGTGGTTATCGAACGGCATCAGGACGATGAACCGCCCCGGTATGCTGATATGCGTCGTAAGGCGCGGACCCTTCGTCCCGATCGGCTCCTTCACGACCTGGACGAGCACCTCGTCGCCTTTCTTCAGGAGGGCGCTTATCGATTGGTTCTCTCTGCCCTTCTCCTGCCTCGCCCCCTCGATATCCTCCGACGACTCACCCAGCAACTTCTCATAACTCGACTGCCCGGTAACAACGTCGGTGACGTAGAGGAACCCGTTCTTCTCCAGCCCCATATCGACGAATGCGGCCCCCATCCCGGGCAGGACCGCCTCGACCCTGCCTTTATATACGTTGCCGACCAGGTTCACGGTATCCGAGCGTTCGATATAAAACTCTTCGAGGCGTTTATCCGCCATTACGGCGACCCTCTTTTCGTGCGGTGTTACATTTATATATATCTCTCTTGCCATTATCTATCCTGTCTCCTTAGCTTCTTTTATACGCACGCCCGCGGGCAGCATATTGTTCATGGACTCGATGAAAAGTCCTGGCTCGACCGGGGCCGACATATCGAATACGGCCTCTTCCGCCTGACTCTCCCTGCCCAATTTCAGCGCATTCAGGACACTTATCTTAAGGTGGGGGCTGAACCCTTTGGTTATCGCGACCGGAAGGCATGCCCTGCGCGAAGCCCGCTGGAAGAGCCGCATGAGGTCGAGGTGTGATATGAAACGCATGTCGCCTGTCTTCGAAAATATGACTTTAAGTTTAGTGGCCTGTACGATGTGATTGCCTGTTATAGTTTTTTCCTCTTCATCTTCTTCTTGTCGGCCTTCCGTTCGGCGTCTTCCTGGCTCACGTCATACATAGGCACATACGCCTTGCTCACGCTGGGGATATTCTTTATCTCCTTGCCCGAGACGACGAGGTTGACCGTTATGAAGAATATGAGCTCCGTCTTCTGCTTCGTCGTCTCCTTCTTGGTGAAGAGGAGCCCGAGATACGGGACGTCCCCGAGCAGGTCGCCGATGAACGGGACCTTCTTCTTGACGTCGACGTTATTCTCTTTTATCAGGCCCCCTATGAATATCGTCTCCCCGTCCTTTATCATTATCTGCGTCTTCGCCTGCCGTGAGGAGAAGACCGGCGCCACGACGCCGCTCGAGGCGTCGAGCGTATCATATCTCAGGAGGTCGCTTATCTGAGGCGCCAGGTCTACGACTATCTCGCCCTTCTCGTTTATGTGCGGCGTGACCTTCAGTATTATGCCGAGGTCCTTCGACTCGTAACCGGTTATCTCCATCTTCCCTGTCGTGGAGTTCCTCTCGTACTTGGGCAGGTTGAGCGTCTGGCCGACGTTGATGAGGGCCTCGACGTTATTGAGCGTCGCGATCCTCGGGTTCGAGACGACCTCTGTATTCGCCCTCGACTTTATCAACTCGAGTACCATCTTGAATTCGGAGAAGTCGAGCGTCCCGAACTTGAATGTGTCCTGGAATATCTCCTGCGAATAGTCGATGTACGGGAATCCCATCGAGCGGCTTCCGGCGCCGTCTGCACCGGCCGGGTATTTGCCCGGCGTGGTAGTGGTTGAGCTACCTGATCCATCCGGTGAAAAATTGCTTTCTACACCTTCTGTCTGTACAAGCGGCGTAAACTTCGACAGGAGTTTATTATCGACGTCATAGTAGTCGAAGGGCGCGGTTATGGGCCTCTTGGCGCCGCTCGCGGTGAACTTTATATTCCAGTCGATACCGAGCTTCTCCTCGTCGGTGAGCACCGTCTCTATGACACGCGCCTCGATCAATACCTGATCGGTCTTCCTGTCGAGCTTACTTATGACCTCGCCGATCTTATATATGTTTGTCGGTATATCCGTGACGAGGACTATATTGGTCCTGTCATCGTACATGACCTTGCCCCGATCGCTCACTATATCTTTCACCGAGGTGACTATATCCTTCGCCTTCCCATAATTCAGACTGAAGGCCTGGGTGACGAGCTCCTCCTGCTTGAGCTTATCTACGGTTATGACGCGTATGATATCGCCTTCCCGCTCATACGCGAAGCCGTAATTACGGACTATGATGTCGAGCGCCACCTTCCACGGCTTATTGTTCAGCTTGAGGTCGACAGGGCCCTTTACGTCCGGCGCCGGCACTATATCCACACCGGAGACCTCCGAGATATAAGCGAGGACGGTCCTTATATCCGCCCCTTTGAAATTGACCGTGACGTTACCGGGCATGACCACCTCTGCCGGCTCTTCCGGCCTCGCCGGTCCTGCATCCGGCGCTGCGGCGGTCTCGGCCGTAGGCGCGGCCTCGGCCGGAACTGTCCCGGCCGCTTTTTCCGCGGGCGCTGAAACCTGCGGCTCCTGGGCCGGGGGCACGGCCTCGGCCGGAACCGTCTCCTTACCCGTCTCTTCGGCAGAAGATATGCAATAGGCGAAGACGCATAACGGCAGCGCGCACAGGAAAGTAAATATCAATAATGGTCTCTTCCTTCTCCAGGACTTATTTCTCACGTTTGGTTCCTCCCTCTTCCGGCAGATTTATGTCGTAACTCTTACCCCCTATGGCGAGGGTAACGGTCTTATTGGTTATCTTCTTCACCTGCAGCATACCTGCAGAATATCCCTCTTTAGTCATCTCGCCGTTTATGATCGCCACCCTTTTACCGTTCGATCCTACGGCTATACCTTCAAGGTTGACATCGGTAATAGAAACGATGTCCTCGAGGCTTGCGACGACCGTCTTGTCGGGCCCCACCAAAGAGACAAAAGGATCCCGCTTGCCTCTCGCTTCATACCTGAACCTGTCCTCGCTCTCGGCGAGACGTATCGAGACAGCGAACGTCGCCACCAGTATGAAGGCGACGGCCGCCGTAAATGCCTCTCTTCTAGTTATCCTGGACGTCATATCACCTGTTCTTCTTCTCGCCCACAAGCGTATAAGTGCAGACGATCAATTCGACATCGTGCCGCTTGGGCGTGACCTTATTCGCCTTTATCTCTATGTCGACCACCTTCATGAACCTGTCCGCGTTCTCGAGATCGCTTAAAAATACGCCGAGCTCGTGGTACCCGGACTTGGCGCTTATCAGGATGGGGATCTCGTTATATATCTTATCTTTCTGGGCCTGCTGGTCCTTTAAAGAAGCGGAAAGCGGGGTTATCCCCAGTATCTTCACATTCGCCTCCTGGGCGATACGCGACAGGTTCTCGAGTAGGCTCGGTATCTCCTGCTGGGCGGGAAGCCGCTTCTCATAAAAATCGACCTTCCCTTTATACTCCTCTATGTTCTTCACGAACAAGGCCTTCTTCTTTATAAGCGCCTCTGCCGTATTTATGTCGGCCATCATCTTGCCCATCGCGCTGAGAGATTCCGTGAGGCGGGTCACCTGAGGCCCTATGAGAAGGTAGAAATAGGCAACTATGACAAAGACCAGGACGAGGGAGCCGAATATCATCGTCTGTTTTTTATTCTTTCCGAAGTCGAGCGGTATATTGATCATTTCGCCTCTTTATAAAGGCAGGTTATCTTAAAGTTCATGACTTCCTGCTCTTCCACCTTGTCCCTCTTTATAGACCCCAGCTCTATGTCGCTGAAATCGCTGTAAAAATCGGGGTTCTCCTTCAGGCTCTTTATGAATTTGCCGACCGATGCGGTCCCTTCCTCTCCCATACCTGTCGCATAGCCGGATATGATGAGGTTCTTCACCGGCACCTTCTCCACGATAGATTTCGTCGGGTTGGCCGGCCCCTTGCCCTTGGGCGTCTTGAGGTCGATCGTTACGGTCCTGTCGACTATCTTTTCATTATACGAAAGCTCCGTGAGCCATATCCCGGGCGTCATGGAATCGGCCAGATCGTTCAGTTTCCTGGCCCAGCTGAACCGTTTCACCATCAGCTCGTCGATGGACCCCACCTTCTTATTGATGGTGTCGACCTGTGATTTCAGGAGCTCGACCTCACGCTTCTCGGGCGAGATCTTCTTATAATCCTTCTCCATGGCAGATATGTGGGAAGTGGCATATATGCCTATCAGGAAGAGTAGGACCGGCACGGCGACGAGGAGAGCGGCCGTCCCTATGAGTATCTTTATGACGGGCACATTCTGGAAGTTCAGCTTCGAGAGGTCTATCTTCTCGAGCTGTATCTGCGGCTCTTTCTTCTTCTTCTTTAACTCTTCCGGGAGCAGGTTTATCTCTATCATGATAATATTTCTGTCACCTCAGGGCAAGCCCTGTCGCGACGGCAAAAGAATTTTTCGCCTTATCCAGCGCGGCGGCGTCGGCAGAAAGCGCGCTCTTGTCAAAACACTGGAACGGGTCCCATCGGTTCGGTTTTGCGCCGAACGTCTCCTCGAACTGTTCCGTCAATCCTGTTAGCTCGGAGCCGCCGCCCGTGAGATATATCTCGTCCACTGCCCTGCCGTGCTGATTCTCGTAATAGCTGAACGATAACCGCGCCTCATCCAGGATCCCGGCTATCACCGCCTTCGTGCACCGCGCTATATCCGGCGCCTTATCTGCCGGGGAGAGCTTCAACTCCGAGGCGGCTTTCAGATCGATGGCCAGCCCCCTGGAGATCGCCGCGTCGAACTCGTTACCCCCCATCGCGATATCCCGCACGAAACAGACGGTGCCCGCCCGGACTATGCTCAGGTTCGTCAGCGCCGCCCCTATATTCAGGAGCGCGTACGCCTTTTCCGGATCGAGGGACGGCATGTTCTTAAGGAATGAGTTCACTATCGCAAAACTGTCCACGTCTATGATACTCACCGAAAAACCGGCCGCCTCCGCTATCTTCATACGATCTTCTATGTAGGCCTTCTTGGCGGCCACGAGAAGGATCTCCAGCTTATTCTCCTGCTCTATCTTGCGTATTATCTGAAAATCGACCACGCATTCGTTTATGTTGAAAGGGAGGTACTTTTCCGCCTCAAATTTTATCGCCCCTTTCAGGTCCTCTTCCCTCATCTTCGGCATAGCCACAAACCTCACTATGACGGATGACCCGGATACCGATATGACCGCATCCTTCGCGGATACCTTCGTCTCTTCGGCAAGCGCCTTTACCGCGGCCCCAAGGGATTCTTTGGACGATCCTTCGACCCTCTTCACACCGGCTGCCGTCAGGCTCACCGTCTCCGCGGTGCGCGATACCTCGCATATCCTTACGAGATTGCTGCCGATGTCCAGGCCCACCCTGCTCTTCGCATGGCCGGAGGGCTTCTTCTTTGCGGGCTGCTCGTTCGTCATTTATTCAACACCTTCTGCCGTTTGTCTGCGGGAAAATCTTTGGCGCTGCATTTAAAACCGCTCACCGCCATCTTCTTAAGCATCTCCGAGACCGCCAAAAGACCCTTGGCCCTGTCGTCATTCGGGTCAACTTTCAGGGTCTCCTTCGACTTCATTATCTCCCTGTCGAGCGTCTCCATAAATTTTGTCTTATCCTGGGGGTTCACCCTGGCCCAACCCTCGATCATATTGTCACCGACATCCTCTTCCGGAAAATTCTTATACACCTCATCGAGGCTCTGGGGAGATTCTTTCACAGGCCTGGCGCCGGCCTCTTTGACCTTGCTTATGTCATAAGGGGCCTGCGGCACGATCTCCGGCCTCTTCATCCTTTCTCCGGGGGCGGCCGTCTCTTTCGGAAGAGCTTTCCCCTTTTCTGTAAATACGGTCGTCTTCCATACCATAACCACTATGGCTATAAGGCCTGCGGCCAGAGCGACATTCACATACAGGAGCTTTTTATCTTCCATGATCCTCTTAATCCCTTTGCCATACAGGACGGTGGGTCAACTCGTCCTCTTCGATGGTAAATTTAAATGTGACTATATTATCTTCGTATCCCGGGGGTAGGCCCAGGGGAAGCTGGCCTGAGTCCGTCCAGTCGATAGAACCCTTGTTCAGGTCCCGGTTCAGAAGTCCGGGAATAGGCAGGACCGTATCTACATATATATTGCCTTCGGAAAATATGGTGCCGTCGGTCCTACCGCCGTAGTACGCATTAAAATCGTCATGCGCATAGATCACCACATCCCCGCGGACGCCGCCGAATGCCCTGACACCGCCGGTCTCGACATCGCCGTAGGCGATCAGGGAGAGCACGTCATCGGTGCCGTTAGTCGGCTGGACTATCGTAATATTTTCCATCGAAATGACCGCGTGGTCTATGTCCGCACCCCACCAGGACGTATCGCTGAATAATATGTCAGCATTACCGTCGATAAATATGATAGAGGTGCCCTCCGGCACTGTCCAGGGTCCGAATGATTGATCGCCCGAATAATAATTCGCCTCCCCCGGCCCTATGCCGAGGCCGAACTTGTTCAGCTCGAACGTATAGTATGTATAAAAGGCATCGCTTGAGTCGATCGAGCCGATATAGCTTGAGGGCCTATTCGACGCCACAGGATAAGTGTCGTTGGTGTTGAATAGCGCGAGCTTCGCTAACTTGACGATGCGGTCCGGGTCGCTCTCCAGCACATCCGCATCCGTTATACTGCCATCGCCGTTCGTGTCCGTTATGCCCAGGTCGTCGGGAGGCGTGACCTGGCCGTCGCCGTTCAGGTCCTGGAGATATGAATGGGTCGGGTCTCCGCTATCGCTGACGGTGTAAAATGGCGCCTTCTGATATAGCTCCAGCTCTCCGCTTGAAGCGTTGACGGCGTACCCGTACCAGAAGGAGATCGGCTGGAATGACTGGTTTTCAAAGATATCACCGGTGACCTTCACATAGCTGTTCTTTGTGATCGTCGATCCGCTCTCGAGCGGCCCCTCTGCCCTGACCCATGACTTCAGGAAGCCGAGTAAACTCCTTCCGTACAGTTCCATGGCCGCGATCGAGCCGAGAGGGATGGCGCTCTGGAAATCGAGCAAATAGTAGTACTGCACGGTGACCCGCGCCGTCTTGCCGTTCACGGTGCCTGTGGCCATTATACCGAACTCATCGCCGTCCACCCTGTCCCCGGCGGCGGTAAAAGAACCGACGACAATATCGCCGCTTGCGGTAGGGACCTGGATATTGCCGCTTATGGGCTGGAAGAGGGTATTCCATGTCATCGTCTCATCACCCCTTGAGCAGAGGTTAAGGTACATGAGCTCGGCCCCGGACTTCGCTACTAAATACGCCTGGTCCTGGTCGCTCGTCGCCTTCGTCTGGAGGACCTCGCCGCATCCTATATTTATTATCGCCCACGCTACAAGTATGATGACGGCCAGGAACGCGCCTACTATTATTATGACGAAACCTCTATTCCTCATATTCGGATGCACTCTCATAAGTTATCCAGGTGTACCGTATCGCTGTACTCTACCTTTATGTGATAAGGCACCCCCCTGGTGCCTATTACATCCTTCTCTACGGTGGCGGTCACTTTAATTATATCGTCGTGGACCGTCGCCGTCCCTGTGCCGCCGAAGTCCTCGGACAGCTTTTCGAACTTCAGGCCCGTAAGACCGGATGTCGAGTTTATCTTGTAGAGGGTATTCGCATTGTCCCTATAGTAAACCGCGTTCTGTGCCGTATCCAGGTAGAAAGCCCTGACGTGTGAAGTGCCCCCGTCCTGCAGCAGGTCGAAATCTATCTCCCTGCCTTCCTGGAGCGACGGGATATCGTACGAAGTCGCCCACATGATACCGTTCCGCCTGGCATGCGTCGAAGTCCCTATCGTGGTGACGCCTGCTGTGGGATCGGCGGTGCCCTCCACTATGGACATCAGGGCCAGGCGCGCAACGCGCTCTGCCTCTATAACGGGAAGCGTCTCGTGCCACCACTTCCAGGTCATGATGAATATTCCCCATGCGCCCGCGAAGACATAAAGGGCTATCATCGAGGCCGTCATGACCTCTATGAGGGTGAAGCCCCGCTGCCGGGAACTACGGATGGCGCGCGACATATACACTCGACCTCTCTCTGCAGACAAAACCCTGCCCCCTGCCGAAAAAATCTTCGTTCCACTGGATATTGAACCCTATGATCTTGTAATTGTAAGCTCCCTCCCGGTAATAATAGAGCTCGCCCGAGGCGTCTTCGAGATTGCGCGGGAAGTAGGGCTCCGCGGTCACCGTGCCGGTGAGGTCATCGGAAGTGTCGACCGTGCCGCGGTCGTCTATCGTGACGGTGATAGGGTCAGGATTGGTGCCGTCAGTCGATACGACGAGCGGATTGGCGAAACCGTCGCCGTCGCTCACACCATCGTAGCCGTATGCCAGCTCGTAGTCGATATAGGACCTCAGGATATTCATCGCGGAGACCCTGTGCCTTGCATGGGCGGTGCTGAGCTTTGATACAAAAAATGCGCCCAGGATGCTGCACAGGAGGATGCTCAACAGGACGATGCTCGTAAGGGTCTCTACCAGGGTAACGCCTCTACTATTCTTCACCGCTCACTCCGCCAATTTGTGCCCTTCACCCTCTTCCAGACTGCAAGTCACCTGCGGCTTGCTCCCCACCTCATGCAGCGCATAGGTGCCGCCCGAAGGGCATGTCAGCCTAGCAGTATTCTTGATGTAATTGTATACGTCATCGGTGGGCATCGTACCGTCGGATATGTTATGTTCTATGGCCCACTGGTCGATGGCCGCGTCTATCTGTTTGAGATTATTGATGCATACGGTCTTCCTGGATGAGAAGCGCGTCTTAGCGTACTGGGGGAGGCCTATAGAGAGAAGGATAGCGATAACCGCCACCGCGATTATCACTTCGACCAATGTAAATGCCTTTCGGTTCATCATCATTATGTAATATAATATAATTACGCTATATTTTATATAAACTTATCATAAATCGCGGGGTTTGTCAAGGTTCCCGGTGCGGCGTACGCCCTATCCATATATCGGATGCCGCATAGTGCCACTCAAGGCCGGGGATCTTCGGCTCCTCCCCTGACGGGCGCCTCAGGATCAGGCGGTCCTCCGGGGCCATCTTCCTGACCCAGGGCTCGAACGACTGGTATGCCCCGTAATTCCACTGTATCTTCCTGAATACCGCAAGGTCTTCGGCCGGCATCAGGGCCGCTTCGAAACCGAGTATATATCTCCACGGAGCGCGCGGATTTTTAAAGAAGGTGTCGTAAAATATCACCATGCTGTCGCTATATACTATCCCGCCCGGGCCCGGAAGCCATTCTGCCTGGGAGGGGTCATCCTGTGAAAGGTACTCGGTATCCAGGTTATGGGTCCACCGGCCTCCGGCGTCGTTTGTGACCGCAAGATATAAGACGGAGACCAGCGCGACCGCCAGGACTATCCTCCGCACAGAATATCGCCTCATCGACGTCCTGAAGACGTCTTCGAACTCCCACGCTATCCACACCGCGAGGGCCGGCATACCCCAATCGAACCAGAAGCGCCTGACCGCAAAACCCAATACCCACCCGGAAAGAGCCAATATGAAGACGGGGTTGTCCAGGACGTTCCTGTTCCATCTCCCGCGCACGGCACGCCATCCCATCATGCCGATGACCGCCGCCGCGGTGAGACCATCGCCGTTAAACGGCTGGAACTCTCCTACGAGCAGCCTGGTCGGCGTATTATCTCCGAGAGAGAGGACCAGGTGGACGAGATTCTGTTTAAGGAAGAGGTACGGGTGCCCGGTTAGGAGCGCGCCGCCGATCACTCCGCACGCGACCGATAAGGCAAGCGCCCTGCCTATCCTCCACTCGCGCGCGGCAAAATACGCGGCCACCGGGAGCGCGAACAGGTACCAGCTACCGTGTATCCATGTCGCAAGCGCTACAAGTATAGCGATAAGCGCCATGGCCGGCAGGAGACCGGTCTTCTTTGATCTCATCGACGGCCACATGAGGGAGAGCAGAAGGACTACGGCCATGCTGAATATATACGGCCTGCCGAACAAGAGCCGCTCTATCAGCCAGACATCCGTCACCGCAAATATGAGAAATGCGGCAGGCCATGCCTCCGGCCTTTCCAGTCCGAAAACGGGGATGAATGTAAAGAGCACGAAGAGTATAAATACGGAAAAGACGACGAGCCCCGCCGGGGCCCACCCGGTAAAATCATGGACGACGCCCAGTATGGCATGCCATCCGGGGTGGTTATCCACCATATGCGCATCGCGCAGGACAAGTATCTCATCCCATCCCTTGCCGGAGACGGCCTTGGCCGCATGGCGGAGAGCGTCATCGTAAGGCAGGAAACCGTGCGCTATGACCTTTAAAACGATTAGCGACACACCGATAAGCACGATACAGAGAACGGCGAGCGGGACATAACGCGAGGTCTTCACAGGGTATGTTCGTTGAGATTACCGGGACAGGCAGGCACTGTATTCACCGCCACCGTGTCGTACGTCACCCCTTTGCAGCTGGGCCACTTCCTTATATAATCCGGCACGATGTCGGAAGTCGCGGGCGTATCAGAGTCGGTCTTATCGTTGGTGATCGCCCATACCTGTATGGCGCCCTGGATCTGCTTCAGGTTCTCGATGCATGCGTTCTTCTCCGCGACCTCCCTTGCCTTGATAAAATTAGGGATCGCTATCGCCGCCAACAGACCGATGATGGCAACGACTATCATTATTTCTACGAGCGTAAAGCCGCTGTTATGTATCTTCATATAAGGCCTCTACAAAAAACCCCGCACGCTTTTGAGGCGTGCGGGGCCAAAACTACCAGCCATTCCCAACTCCATACGCTTTTATAGCGTGTGGCCGTTTAGGTTGTTCGGGCAAACAGGGTCAGCGTTAACTGTCTGCGGGGACGCATAAGCCGTTCCCTTGCACTTCGGCCATGCCTTCATGTATCCTGTCGTGGCATTGGTCAAATCAGCTGATCCCACAGTATCTGACGCCGATTTCGCGTTATCGATCGCCCAGACCTGTACCGCACCCTGAACCTGCTTCAGGTTTGCAATACATGCATTCTTCTCTGCGGTCTCCCTGGCCTTGATGAAGTTCGGTATGGCTATAGCCGCCAATAAACCGATAATGGCAACGACTATCATTATTTCTACGAGCGTAAAGCCTCTTTTCTTCATCTTCATATATGGTCACCTTCCTTTCCCCCAAAATTGGGATCTTTTTTAACTACCAAGGTCTTTTAGAGAATATGTACAATAAAAAATCTCTAATCAGACCTTTTTCTTCTCTCCCTATTCTACACTTCGAAGGTCCAGTCAGAGATTCGTCCTGCAGTTGAGCTTTTCAATTTATATATAATACCTTTTTATTCTATCAACTATCTCTTCCGGTCCTTCTATACTAAGTATACCCTACTATTCGGCAATTGTCAAGGCCACCTGCCGGACTAAAGGACCGCCCCCTAGCCGCCCATTATGGACGTAACCTTGAATATGGGCAGGAACATACATATGACTATAGAGCCGATGACTATTCCCAGGAACGCTATGATGAGCGGTTCTATCATGCTCGTCAGGCCGCTCACGGCGGCGTCTACCTGTTCGTCATAAAAATCGGCTATTTTGGACAACATCTTCTCGAGCTGCCCGGATTGCTCGCCTACCGATACCATCCTGACGACCATCGGGGGGAATATCTTGGACTTCGCGAGCGGTTCGGCGACGTTCTCCCCTTCCCTTACGTTCGTACGGACATTCTCGACCGCTATCTCAACGGCCTTGTTCCCGGCCGTCTTGGCCACTATCTCAAGGGACGCCAGGATCGGGACACCGCTCTTTATAAGGGTGGAGAGCGTCCTGGTGAACTTGCTGATAGCCACCTTTTTGAAGAGTATGCCGAAGAGGGGCATCTTGAGCAGGAAAGAGTCAAACTGCAGTTTCCCTTTTTCCGTCTTTATATAACGCGCGAAGAGGATGCCTATCGCCACGATACCTACAACGGCAAGAAGGAAATACTTCTGGAGAAAGTCGCTTATCGTGATAAGCACCATAGTGGGTTTGGGAAGTTCGGCCCCAAAACCGGTGAATATGTTCTTGAAGACGGGTATCACCTTGAGAAGCAAAAGGAGCGTTATGCCGAGCGCCATACTGCTCACTACGGCCGGGTAGACAAGCGCCGACTGGACCTTCTTCTGGAGGGCGCTCGTCTTCTCCAGGTACGAAGCAAGCCGGTCCAGTATCTCATCGAGCATACCGCTAGATTCGCCGGCCCTCACCATGTTCACGAAGAGCGGCGAGAAGACCTTCTTGTGCTTGCCTATGGCATCGGAGAGGTTGGACCCTGTCTCGACATCGTTCCGGATCTTTATTATGACCTCCTGGAAGCTCTTGTTCTCAAGCTGTTCCCCGAGTATATCGAGCGCACCCACCAGGGGGATGCCGGCATCGACCATGGTAGCGAGCTGGCGGGAGAATACGACAAGGTCATCCAGTTTTATCTTCTTCTTCTGCATCGACGCGAACGCCGAGGAGAAAGAGAATTTAGGCAGCGCCTCGCTCACCGACACGATGATCAGGTCCTGCTTCCGGAGCTCCTCCACCGCCGCGTTCCTGTCATTCGCCTCGAGAGCGCCGGCTACATTGTTGCCTGACTGGTCCTTGGCTACGTATTTAAAATTTGCCATCTATCTAATCCTCCGAAGTTACCCTCAGCACTTCTTCAAGCGTAACAACGCCGTTAACGAAATTCTCCACGGCATTGTGCCATAGAGTCAGCATATTCTGTTCCTTCAGCGCATAATCTTTTATCTCGTCGCTCGATGCCTTCCTCACCACCATGTCCCGTAATTTGTCGTCTATCAGGAGCGCCTCGAGGATGCCGATACGGCCGTAGTACCCGGTATTATTGCACCTCTGGCATCCTTTGCCCCTGAAGAATACGTGCATCCCTTTTTTACCGAACTCTTCCGGCTTGATGCCGACCCTGTCCAGGACGTTCTTCGGTATCTCTATCTCTTCTTTGCAGTTCGTGCACGTCTTTCTCATCAGCCGCTGCGCCGCCGTCAGGACGAGGCTCGACCCTACAAGGAACGGCTCCACCCCCATATCGATCAGGCGGGTGATGGCGCTGGGGGCATCATTGGTATGGAGGCTGCTAAGTATGAGCTGACCCGTGAGCGACGCCTTTATGGCTATGTCCGCCGTCTCAAAATCCCGTATCTCTCCTACCATGATCACGTCGGGGCTCTGCCTGAGGACCGATTTGAGGCCGTTGGCGAAGGTGAGTCCTATGTCGGGCTTGACCGGCATCTGCGTGATCCCTTCAAGTTCGTACTCGACAGGGTCCTCCAGGGTTATGATATTCCTTTCCGGCTTGTTCAGCTGATTGATGATAGAATAGAGCGTCGTCGATTTGCCGCTCCCGGTCGGCCCCGTCAGGAGGATCATGCCGTAAGGCCGTTCCAGCGCGGCCCTGAACGTGGAGAGCGGCCCGGGCAGGAAACCGAGCCGGTCCAGGCCTATGCTCAGGTTAGATTTGTCAAGGACCCTCAGGACCACCTTGCCGCCGAAGACGATAGGAAGCACCGAGACCCTGAAGTCGATCTGTTTGCCCTCGAAGCTTATCATGAAACGGCCGTCCTGCGGGACGCGCGTCTCGGTGATGTCGAGTTTCGACATTATCTTGATACGGGCTATGACGGCGTTCTGGTTCCTTTTCGGAAGCGTCATGGCTTCGCGGAGCGTGCCGTCTATGCGGTACCTGACCCTGAGCTGTCTTTCGCACGGCTCTATGTGTATATCGCTGGCCCTGCGCTTCAGCGCTTCGTTAAGGATGAGGCTGACCACCTTGACGATAGGCGCCTTCTGGCTCTCCTCGGTCACCTCGCTTATGTCGAGCTCGTCCTCCTCGAAGAACTCCATATCCTCGGCGCCCTCCGTCTCCGCGAGCATCTTCGAGATCTCCTGCGCGTGAAGGCCGCCGCCGTAGTAGGCATTGATCGCCTCCCGTATGTCGTTCTCGGTGGCGATGACCGGGTCGATCTTGTAACTGGTGAGCATCTTCACATCGTCCATCGCGAATATATTGAGCGGATCGGACATCGCAACGGTCAATATGGTCCCCAGCCGGGATATGGGTATCATAAGATACTGCCGCGCGACCTTTTCGGGCATCAGGGCCAGGACCTCTTTGGTTATCTTATACTTGGTCAGGTCTATAGGCGGGATATTCAGGTGGTGGCTCATGACTATCATGAGGTCTTTCTGGGATATGAAGCCTCGGTCGACGAGCACCTTTCCGAGGCTGCCGCCCGACTTCTTCTGTATCTCGAGCCCCTTCTCAAGGTCCTTCTCTTTTACGAGCTTCCCTTTTATGAGTATGTCGACAAGTTTATCTTTGAATGATTCGTTCATCCGATCACCTTACGTCAAGGTCCTGATCGCCGACGGTAACACGTATGACCTCGTCCAGCGTCGTGGTGCCGGCCAACGCGTTCTGGATACCGGTCTCCCTGAGGGTCCTCATCCCCTCCCGCCTCGCCGCTTCCCGTATCTGGTATTCCTGCGCGCCTTCCAGGATGAGAGATTTTATCTTGGGCGTGAGGGCAAGGACCTCTATGAGGCCGACCCTCCCCTTATACCCGGTCTTCAGGCATGCGTCGCATCCTTTACCTTTATAAAATACCGGCTTGACCCCGCCCGTCTTTATCTTCAGCTGCTCCAGGCTCTTCCCGTCAAGCTCATGGGGCTCTTTGCACTTATTGCAGACCTTCCTGACCAGGCGCTGCGCGCCGACCATGATGAGGGACGATGTCATGAGGAACGGCTCAACGCCCATATTCAGGAGACGGATTATCGACCCGCTTGCGGTCGTCGTATGCAGCGTGCTCAGGACGAGGTGCCCCGTGAGGGCGGCCTTGATAGCTATATCGACCGTCTCAAAATCCCTTATCTCGCCCACCATTATTATATTCGGGTCCTGGCGGAGGATCGACCTGAGGGCGCTGGCGAACGTGAGGCCTATGTCCGGACGGGACGTGACCTGATTTATGCCGTCTATGAGATACTCGATCGGGTCCTCGACCGTTATTATATTCTTCTCCGGAGAGTTCACGTACGAAAGTATGGAATAGAGGGTGGTCGTCTTGCCCGAACCGGTCGGCCCGGAGATGAGGAGCATACCGTGCGGCTTCGTGGCGGCCTTCTTGATCTCCTCCGTAGATTTCTCGTCAAAGCCGAGTTTCTCTATGTCCAGTGTCGCCTGCGACTTGTCCAGGATACGCAGCGCTACCTTCTCCCCTTCGCTTGAGGGCAATACCGAGATCCTGAAATCTATGTCCCTTCCGTGCAGCTTAACCTTGAAACGGCCGTCCTGCGGGAGACGCCTCTCGGCGATATCGAGGTCCGACATGACCTTCAGGCGCGAGACGACCGCGCTCTGCAGGGCGCGGGAAAGGCGCCTTCCCTCCTCCAATATGCCGTCTATCCTGTAGCGTACGCGCAGTTCGGTCCCGAGCGGTTCCACCAGTATGTCGCTGGCCCGGGCATTCACCCCTTCGGAGAGGAGGAGGTTGGTGATCTTGACGACGGGCGCATCCTGCGTCATCCTCAGGAGGTCCGAGGAGCTCTGGAAGGCATCAGGCTGTTTCTCCTCCACCATGCGTATCTCGGCGTCCTCTTCCATGCCTTCGACTATCTTTTCTATGGCCGCGAAGGCGCTCTCTTCGTAATACTGGCTTATCGCCTCCGAGATGTCCTTGTCGGTCGTAATGACAGGGTTTATCTTGAAACCGGTCAGGGTCTTTATGTCATCTATGGCAAATATATTCAGCGGGTCGGCCATCGCTATCATAAGGGTGTCCCCCATCTTCGATATGGGGAGTATCTTATAGTGCTTGGCTATCTTCTTGGGGATGTGCTTTATGACCGAGGGGTCTATCTTGAACCTGGAGAGATTGATGGGCGGCACGCCCAGCTCTTTGCTCAACAGGACCATGAGATCGCTCTTGGAGATGAAGCCCAGCGTCACTATGACATCGCTCAGAGAACCGCCCTTCTCCTTCTGCAGGGAGAGCGCCTTCTCCAGGTCCTCCGGCTTGATGAGGTGCTTGTCTATGAGTATGTTGGTGAGCTTATCTTTGAGGCTTCCTACCATTTACTTTTTCCCATAGTATTTTTTTATCGAGTTATTGATATCGCTCATCGTGCTCACGAAGACCTGGACCTTGCATTTCGTTATCAGCTCGATATCTTCGACGGCCTGGACGTTCAAGGGGTTGGACATGGCGATGGTCACGAGGTCCCCTATCTTATCGATAGCTATAAGGTTGTACTGGGCGGCGACATTCTCGGGTATCAGCTTTATCGCTTCGGCGTTTATCTCGTAGTTATCGAGCGGAAGGTAGGGAAAGCCATACTGGACGGTCAGGGCCTGGGCGATCTCCTCTTCCTTGGCAAATCCTAGCATGACCAGTATCTGCCCTATGAGGCCGCCCTTCTCGCTCTGTATCTTGATGGCCTTGTCGAGCTGGGCCTCTGTTATGATACCCCTCTCGAGCAGGAGCTCTCCAAGCTGTTTAGATACTATACGTTTTATAGGTGTCATACGCTATTTTTTGAATATCCTCGCCAGGTCATCCGGATCAGAGGTCCTGCTGAACGCCTCTTCGTACGCGATCAGCTTCTTCTGGTACAGGTCGTAAAGCGCCTGGTTCATCGTCTTCATCCCGCCCTTCTGGGACGTCTGCATGACCGAATATATCTGGTGTATCTTCGATTCCCTGATCAGGCTCCTGACGGCGGCATTCACCAGGAGGAGTTCGGACGCAAGGACCCTGCCCGACTTTCCCATCTTCGGTATCAGCTGCTGCGACATGACGGCTATAAGGACGAAAGAGAGCTGTGTCCTGATCTGCTGCTGCTGATGCGCCGGGAAGACATCTATGACCCTGTTTATCGTCTGCACCGAATCCGACGTATGCAGGGTGGCGAATACGAGGTGGCCCGTCTCGGCTATATTCAGCGCCGATTCTATCGTCTCGAGGTCCCTCATCTCTCCTATCAGGATGACGTCCGGGTCCTGGCGCAGGACATGCTTGAGGGCCCCGCCAAAAGAATGGGTGTCCGTGTACACCTCGCGCTGGTCTACGATCGCCTTCTTGTTGGCGTGGACGAACTCGATCGGGTCCTCGACGGTTATTATGTGGCATGAGACGTGCTGGTTTATCCAATCTATCATGGACGAAAGCGTCGTCGACTTTCCGCTCCCCGTGGCTCCGGTCACCAGGACAAGCCCCTTTGGCCTCTGGCAGAGGTCCGTCGCGACATCGACGGGAAGGCCGCACTCTTCAAATGACCATATCTTATAAGGTATTAGACGGATCGAACAGGCGACGGAGTTACGCTGCTTGAATACGTTCACCCTGAAGCGGCTTACCTCTTCCATGGCGAAAGATATATCGAGCTCGAGCTCGCGCTCGAACTTATCGATCTGCGCCTTGTTCAGCATGCTGTACGTAAGCGCCTTCGTCTCTTCGGGAGAGAGCGGGTTGGCATCGACGGCGATCAGCTTCTCGTCTATCCTCAACTGGACCGGCGAGTGCGCGGTTATGTGAAGGTCGGATGCCTTCTTATCCGATAACAATCTCAAAAGGTCGTTTATATTATGGGCCATTTCATATCTCCTTGGATTATACTTCCACCCTGTTTTTGCCCAGCGATTTGGCGTGGCGCAGGCTCTCTGCCGCCTTCTTAAAAAGCTCTTCGGCGGTCGCGCCGTCGATCGGGTTCTCGCTCACGCCGCCGCTTACGGTAAGCTCCGTCCCGTTATCTTTCAGGAATTTAGCCGCCTCTATCTTCCTGCGTATCTCCTCGGCGATGCGCACCGCGGCCTTCTTGTTCCGTTCCGGGAGGAGCATCGCGAACTCATCCCCGCCTGTACGCGCGGCCTTGCCGGTCGGATCCGTGTTGTCCTTTATGAACTTCGCGACCTTCCTTATTACCTCTTCGGCCAGGATCTCCCCTTTCGACTCGCGGAACGCCCTGAAATTATCTATGTTGAATATGATGAAGGAACATGGGCGCTGGTAAAATATCGCCCTCTTTATCTCTTCCTCCAGGCGTGTCATGATGTAGTTCTTGTTATACAGCTCGGTGAGATCATCCCTTATCTCCAGCTCTTCGGCGCGGCGCAGGAGGAGATCGTTCTCTATGGCGATGGTCATCTGTTTGGCAAAGACCTTTACCAGGTCTATATCATCGCTCTTGAATTTAAAATTATCGCCGCCGCTGCCTATCAGGAGCAGGCCCATATTTTTCCTGCCCGAGAACATCGGGATACCGAGCAGACTATCCGCATCATAAAGCGCCTTGAAGTTCTCGATATCGCCCGATCTTTTGGTGCCTGCATCGATGACCACCACGGAGTGATCGTGTACAGCCTTACCGAGCAGCCCCTGCCCCGCCCGCACCACCAGGCCTTCCAGTTTTTCATTCTTAAGGTTGTATGATGTCTTGAGCATGAACTCTTCCCCGTCGGATTTCGAAAGATAGAGCGCCCCGTAGCCGGCATCGAATATGGTCGCGGCCTTCTGGACGGCCAGCTCCAGGCTGGCGGACAGGTCTATCGTGCCGCTCGATATGACATCCCCTATCTGAAGAAGGCTGGAGAGGGCAAGGACCTTTTTATGTATCTCCATGTTGATCTCGCGTGTCTTCTGCCCGTAGGTCTTAAGTTCATCCAGGTTCGATTTTATCCTCTGGGTCATCACATTGATCGATTCTCCCAGCTGCCCTATCTCGTCATCTCTCTGGACGGCTATCCTCCTGTCATACTCCCCTTCGGCTATGACCTTTGCCTCTATCGCCATCTCTATGACCGGGTCTATCATCCGTTTTGCGAGAGCCAGCCCCAGTATGGCGATAACGGCCGATAGCAGGACTACGGCGCTCACGTCCAATATATTATCAAGCTGAGGAAATACGTATATGGAAGCGATGTATGTGCATACGAGAAGGGGTATGATCGACATCAGGCTGAATGCGACCATTAGCTTATAGCGCAGTCCCCGCGGGACCATAGATAGCCGTCTGGATAGCCTACCCATAAAACCTCCTTGGGTGATAAATAGCAGTAGAGCGGTTTATTTCAGCCGATAGACCAGGATTATTAATAATATTTTAATTTTGAGTTAAGTATACTATAGATATGTAAGATTGTCAAATAGGTGGTTCCTAACGGAGCGGGGTTTTACTGCGGGACCCGGTCTTTTTTGAAGCCGATATCAATGAAATCCCACGGCAGTATCTCATCCGGGGCCATCTTCCGGGAGACATAGAAATGCGGGTCGACGCCGTTCTTTTTGAACGAATCGAGCCATCGCCTGAGATCGAACCTGTCGCGCCATGCATCGAATCTTCCGCCTCCGGCCCAGGCCTCATATATAACGCCCGAGAGCTTCCTGCTGCCCCGCGATAGCGCCGCCTCCAGGTAGCTCATTTCAAGCGAGTGAAAATCGAGCTCTGTCCTCTTTGACCTCGCCTCGGCGGCGAGACGTTTCTGCTTCTCGCCGATGGTCTTCATCTCGTCCATGGGTTCGCGCTGTAAAAAGGTGTGCGGCTTGGGGACAAAGGCATTGATGCTTGCCTTCACTTCCGCCGGCCTCCCGTCAACGGCCCTCTTAAGGTCCGATATCTTCCGGATTATACCGGCTATGGCCAGGAGATCCCCGTCAGTTTCGGAGGGAAGCCCTATCATAAAATATAGCTTGACGCGCCGCCATCCTGCCCTGAACGCCTCCGAGACCGCCCTGAATAACTTTTCTATATCGATATCCTTGTTCATCGCCTTCCTCAACGCCTCACTCCCCGCCTCCGGCGCGAAAGTGAGCCCCGCCTTCTTCACCTCGGATATCAGTGAAGGCAGGTCTTTAAGGATATCCTCGACCCGGAGGGACGGGACGGAAACGGATACGGCCTTATCCTTGAAGAGAGAGTTCAGGCCCGCTATGATATCCTTTATGCCGGAATGGTCACCGCTCGAAAGCGAAAGCAGCGATATCTCATCGTACCCCGTATTCCTGTAGGTCTCCCGGGCCAGTTCAAGCACCTTCTCCCGGGACCGTTCTCGGCACGGCCTGTAGATAGCGCACGCCTGGCAGAACTTGCATGCGTGTTTGCATCCCCTCATGATCTCTATCGTTATCCTGTCATGCACAACGCTTATATAGGGCACTATCTGTTTAGTGGGATAGAACGCGTTCTCCAGGTCTTCGACCACCCTCTTTCTTATCCTGGGCGGGACAGTATCCTCTTTCGGGAAGAACCTCTTTATCGTGCCGTCCGGGTTGTACTCGACGCCGTAGAACTCCGGAACGTAAACTCCCTCGATCTTCGCCAGCTCACGCAATATGGCCCTTCTCGAGCCGCGGACTGTGGACTGTGGACTGTGGACTGTGGACCTCGAACTCTTATACGCCTCTACGATCTCCCCGACCGCCTCTTCCGCCTCCCCGATGAAGAAGGCGTCTATGAATTCGGCGATCGGCTCGGGATTGTAACAGGACGGTCCTCCGGCGATCACGATCGGGTCGTCATCGGTCCTCTCGGAAGAGCGTTTAGGTATCCCGCCGAGGTCCAGGATATTCAGGATATTGGTATAGCTAAGTTCATAGGTGACGCTGAACCCGATCAGATCAAAATCTTTTATGGGCCTGCGCGATTCGAGGCTGAAGAGGCGGATATCGTTCTTCCTTAGCGCATCTTCGAGATCGGACCACGGAGAGAAGACACGCTCGCAGAGACAATCGTCCCTTTCATTCAGTATACCGTATAGTATCTTCATCCCCAGGTGGCTCATCCCCACTTCATACGTGTCCGGGAATGCGAGCAGGAATTTCACCCTGTCGGGCTTCCATTCCTTCCTGACGGAGTTCCACTCTCCTCCGATATACCTGGCGGGTTTTTGAACGGTCAACAGCAACTCTTCCAGACCCATCTCTACCCCATTTTAAAGGATATCATTCCACGTATCCGCAGCCCTCGTAGGGCGTGTTGTAGACGAGAACGTCGCGTATCGGCACACAGCTGAAGATGTTCCCGGATACCGTGTGCTGCGTCCCGATCCTGTTCGCGTAATCCCTGCAGAAGTATTTACCGTCATCGCCTTTAGCGAGGTTGACGCACGGGTCGCTGCCCCTGGACCCGCAGCATGCGCCGCACCGTCTGCACAGGGCCTCATGCTCCGCATGATCGCGGTCCTGTCTCTTTATATACGCTTCTTCATCCATCTCTTCTTCCGCCTCTTCTCGAGCGACTTTATCCTGTTCCAGTTGATAATGACCTGCCGGACCGACTTCACTTTTGTCGAGCCGAATACGTGCGGATGGCGCCGTTTCAGCTTCCGTATAAGGGTATCGATCACGTCCTCTATGTCGAAGCTTCCTTCCCTGGAGGCGATCTCGGAATGGAACATCACCTGCAGCAGTATATCACCAAGTTCCTCCTTCATGTTAGTATAATCCCTGCGCCTGACCTCGGCGATGAACTCATCCGACTCTTCCTTAAGATACGGCAGGAGCGTCTCGTGCGTCTGCTTCCTGTCCCAGGGGCACCCCTTCGGCCCATGCAGCGTCTTGAAGACCTTCTTTAACTCAATGAACTTCGTATCGTTTTTCATACGATATCCATGAAAATTTTAGAATCTCGAGCGGCGCAGTTCCACGTTCAGCAGGAGCCCGATCGCGATGAACGTAGTGATCATGCTCGATCCCCCGTAGCTCACGAGCGGGAGAGGTATACCCACCACCGGCATGATGCCTATCGTCATGCCTATATTGATGATGATCTGGAGCGACAGCATGACCGCGATGCCCGAGGCGACGAGTTTTCCGTATACGTCGTTAGCCAGCGCGGCGATATTGAACGCCCTGTTCGCTATGAGAAAATATAAGGCGACCAGGATAACCGCGCCCAGGAACCCCCACTCTTCCCCGATCACAGAAAATATGAAATCCGTATGCCTCTCGGGCAGGAAGTTCAGCTGGTTCTGTGTCCCGCTCAGCCATCCTTTCCCCAATAAACCGCCTGACCCTATGGCTATCTTCGACTGTATTATCGTATAGCCGGCGCCGAGAGGATCTATATCGGGGTCCATGAATACCATCAGGCGCTGTTTCTGGTAACCGTGCAGAAAATGCCACATGAAAGGGAGCGCCGCCGTCCCGCAGCCGATCATCACCGCCAGATGCCTGATATCCGCGCCGCCCGCAAGGAGGATGATGAAAAATATGGGCAGTAATAAAAGCGCCGTGCCGAGGTCCGGCTGAAGCAGGACCAGGATGAACGGTATCCCCAGGATCAGTGACGCCGTCAAGAGGCTCCTTATCGTCTTCATCGATTCCCGCTGTGAGCCGACATATGCCGAAAGGGCCAGGATCAGACTGAGCTTTATGAACTCTGAAGGCTGAAACGTGAAAGCGCCTATAGTGAACCACCTCTGCGCCCCCATCCTCTCGCCGCCTATAACAAGCACCAGCATCAACAAAAATACATTGGCCCCGTAGACGAGATACGCCATGTCTATGAACTTCTGGTACGAAATGGCTATGACGCCGGCGAGGAAGACCATCCCTATGACCGCCCAGGTGACCTGGCGGAAGAGGTAACTTTTAGTGAGCGGCATACCCTTCGCCTGCGTGGCGCTGTAAAGCACCAGGAGCCCGAAAAGGAAGATCACGAGCGTCACCGCGATCAGCCCTTTATCTATTCCTTTATAATCTTCTTTCATCCTCATAATATCTATACCCCATACCCCATACCCTATACCCTAACACTATAATCCTCCCCTAACCCCAATACCCCGCTCAAATATACCCTCTCTCCTTCGCTACCTCGAATATCCCTCCGGCTATCTCCGCCGGTTCCAGCCCTCCTTTGCCTCCGTGCTCCAAAAATACTACGAGACAGACCCTGGGGTCATCATAGGGGGCAAAGCCGGTGAACCACGCATGCGTCCTGCCCTGGGGGTTCTGTGCCGTCCCTGTCTTACCCGCCACGACGACTCCTTCTACACCGGAGCGGCGGCCTGTCCCGTCCGCGCTACTGACGACTTCGCGCATCCCTTCTCTGACCTTACGGATAGTATCACTGCGCAATCCTATATTTTTTGAACGAACATCGGCCACGACGCTTGAATCGATCTGTTTCACAAGATACGGCCTGACGATCTTCCCGCCGTTAGCTATCACGGCGGTCATCTGCATCACCTGGATCGGGGTCACAAGAAGGAACCCCTGCCCGATGGAATAATTGAGCGTTTCACCCTCATACCAATTCTCGTTCCTTGCAAGGCGTTTCCAGAGTTTCCCCGGTACCAGCCCTCCGACCTCATCCGGCAGATCTATGCCGGTCGGCCTTCCGAAACCGAACGCCTTGGCGTAGGCCTCGATGATATCGGCACCTATGAGCCGGCCGGTGGAATAGAAGAATACGTTGCAGGAATTTTTTAGGCCTTCGACGACCATCTGCGGGCCGTGGCCCGTCTCTTTCCAGCAGTCGAACTTGGATCTTCCGAGGGCGTAGCTCCCATTGCATACAAAGGTCGTGTTGGGGGTGATCTTCCCTGAGTTCAGCGCGGCGGAGGCTATGACGATCTTAAATACGGACCCGGGGGCATAGAGCGCCGATATCGCCCTGTCAGAAAGCGGCCTGCCCTTCCTGTCCATAAGGAGCCTAACCCGTTCATCGGACCCGTCCGGCCTTACGAAGACGTTGGGGTCGAACGCCGGGTGGCTCGCCAGCGCGAGCACCTCTCCGTTCCTCGGGTCCATCACCACTACGGCCCCGTTCCTGTCGCCCAGAAGCCTGTCTACGGTCTCCTGGATAGCGATATCGACGGTCAGGTAAATATCTTTGCCGGCGGACGGCTCTTTAACGCCGAGGACCTTCCTCTGACGCCCTTTGTTATCGACCTGTATCTGCATGCCGCCGTCAAGGCCGGTCAGATACCTGTCATAACGCTTCTCCAGCCCGGAACGTCCTACCAGGTCCTTCGGGCGGTACCCGTAATCGCGGAGCCCCTCGAGCTCTTCCTCGGTGACCTCGCTCAGATACCCGAATATGTGGCTCCCCGAATCGTTATATATGTAATGGCGCCTGGACCGCGTCTCTATGACGAGGCCGCTGATATCGGTGCTCGCCTCTTCCAGTACCATCGCTTTATCTTTGCCTATATCTTCTATCACGGTCACCGGCGCATAGGGTTTCGCGCTCGCTTTCGATAACGCCTTCCGTATCTTTTCATCCTGGATCCCCAGGACATCTTTCAGGGTCTGCATGAAGTGCGTCCTGTCCCGCAGCTCCTGATATACCACCGCCACATCGAAGGCAAGACGGTCCCGCACAAGCGGCACGCCCCTCCTGTCGAAGAAAGTCCCGCGGGGACCGTCTATCGGGATTATCCGGATGACATTATTCTTCGAGAGGCGCGAATAAAAATTGAACCTCACAAGCTGCGTGTAGAAGAGCGCTATGACAAGAGAGGCAAAAAGTACGGATATGGCCGCGCGCACGGTTTTCTCGTTCATAAGAGATCGTCCGGCTCCCTGAGCCCGTATACGGCTATGAGCTTTGAAAATATCGGGATCGATACCAGGGCGGTATAGAGACCGGAGGGCACTATGGAGTGCATGAGATAATCGGAGAATGCGATACCGTGCAACTCCGCGGCCAGCACAGAGATCTTGAAATGAAAGGCCATCGACAGGAAGACGAATATCAGCACGATGTAAAATTGCGTAGTCCTGGACTCTTTAAAAAATTTCGCATTAAGCGCGCCCACGGTGAGGCCCGTGATACCCAGGACCAGCATATTGACACCGAAGATGTCGGCGGAGAAGAGGTCTTTCAGCAATCCGCCTGCCAGGCCCGCCTCCAATCCTTTCTTCGGGCCGCAGAAGAGCGCAAAGAATATCACCAGCGCGGATACGAGATCGGGGGAGGCGCCGAATATCCGCACGCGATGCAGCACGGTAAGGTGCAGCAGGACGGCGGCCAGCATGAGCATATAGAGCCCTCGCCTGTTTACCGTATGCACAGCACCTCCTCCACTTTCGCTAGGTCCTGCGCAGGCTTCACGATCGCGTATTTGTAGAGCCGCCCCGGTTCCTTGTCCACGCTCTCTACATAACCTACAAGGACGTCCCTGGGAAATATGCTGCCCAACCCGGCGGTGAATACTACGTCCCCCTCTTTCACATCCGCATCGAGCGCTATGTATATCATCTTGCAGTATCCGTCGGGCCTGCCCACAAGGATACCGCCCTGGCGGTTCCGCTGTATAAGGACGCCCACTTTCGAGTTAGGGTCGCTGATCAGGAGGATCTTGCTCGAACGCCTCCCAAGCTCCACCACCCTGCCGACGAGCCCGCGCACCGAGAGGACGGCCCTGTTCTGCCTTATGCCGTTATTCAGGCCTTTGTCTATTATTATGGAATTGGACCAGTTTGACGGGTCCCTGCCGATGACCTGTGCCGCTATGGTCGCGTAAGGCAGCTCCTTTTTGAATTCCAGTATCTCCCTGAGCCGCGCATTCTCAGCCGCGAACGACTTCATCTCCTCTATCCTTCTCGACAGGTAATCGATCCTGGCCCTCAGGAGACGGTTCTCCTCCCTGAACGAGGCGAACGGGATCATTCTCTTTATGGCACCGGGGATGCCATGGACCGTCTTCAGGACCGGCGAGGCAGAGTCGACCGACGCTATCCTGAACCGGCCCGGATCGTTTCTTATGACAAGGAATATGATGAGGAAGAGGGAAAAGAGGAGAAGGGTCTTTAATATCTTATGCTTGTGCACATCTACCGTTGGTAGTCCGTCTTACCGTTCAAGTCTGGGTATTATAGTGACTTTCTTGAGATACTTTATCTCGCTCAGGACCTTGCCGGTGCCGAGAGCAACGGCGGTCATCGGGTCTTCGGCCACATGCACGGGCAGGCCCGTCTCTTCGGATATCAGCTTATCTATGCCCTTCAGGAGAGAGCCGCCGCCGGCCAGCACTATCCCCTTTTCGATGAGATCGGCGGATAGTTCCGGAGGGGTGCGCTCAAGGGTTATCCTGACCGCTTCCACTATCTGAGCTATAGGTTCCGCCATGGCCTCGCGTATCTCTTCGCTGGTTATGGTAACGGTCTTGGGAAGCCCCGCAACCAGGTCGCGCCCCTTCACTTCCATGGTAAGCTCCTGCTCGAGCGGATAGGCCGAACCTATCTTTATCTTTATATCTTCGGCCGTGCGTTCGCCTATCATGAGGTTGTAATTTTTCTTGAGGCTGTTTATTATGGCTTCGTCCAGCTCATCGCCGCCTACCCGCACCGACTTCGAGAAGACGATGCCCGCCAGCGATATGACGGCCATTTCGGTGGTGCCGCCGCCTATATCGATTATCATGTTACCGGAGGGGTCCTGTATGGGAAGGCCTACGCCTATGGCAGCCGCCATCGGCTCTTCTATCATGAATACTTCGCGCGCGCCGGCATGGAGGGCCGAGTCCTTTACCGCGCGCTTCTCGACTTCGGTGATCCCTGAAGGTATTGCGATCACTATGCGCGGGCGGACGAGGCGCCGGGACTGGTTCACCTTCTTTATGAAATACCTGAGCATCGCCTCCGATATCTCAAAATCGGTGATGACGCCGTGCCTCATGGGCCTTATCGCGACGATGTTGCCGGGGGTCCTGCCGAGCATCCTCTTCGCCTCTTCCCCTACGGCAAGCACGTTTGAAGTCCCCGCCTGTATGGCCACGACCGACGGCTCACAGAGCACGATCCCCTGGTTTTTCAGATAGACGAGCGTCGTCGCCGTGCCGAGGTCGATACCCATATCATTTGAAAAAAGACCAAGCACTTCGTTATAAACTTTGGTAGAAATACTCAGGATATTCTTCAAATTCATGCGGTATCTCCGGGTTCTATTTTTATATCTCAAGCGATATTAACAGAAAAGAGCACCTTTGTCAAAATAAATATTCTATCACCTTACTATATAAGGGATTGAAGCGCCCGAAAAAATCCGGGGAATGATTTGGAGACGCACGCGATATCGTCGATGGCGCTCTCCCCCCTGGCGGTGAGCGCCGCTATCGCCATAGCCATACAGGTCCTGTGGTCCCCAAAACTTTTGAGCGCCGCCCCCCGCAGGGAATCGATGCCCTCTATTACTACATCCTCCCCGTCCGGGCGGATGCGCGCGCCCATGGCGGTCAGGTTCTCTATCATCGAGTGTATCCTGTCCGTCTCCTTGACCTTCAGCTCACCGGAACCCTTTATCGTGGTCCGGCCTTTTGAAAGCGCGGCCAGCACAAATATCACAGGGAGCTCGTCTATCACGGATGGTATCGACTCCCTCTCTATCGTTATGCCCCGGGTCCTGCCTGAACGGACTATGATATCCGCACAGGGCTCAAATGAGTTCTTCCTGTTGACTATCTTCACGGAGGCGCCCATCCTCGACAGTATATCCAGTATCCCCGCCCTGGTCGGATTTATACCTACGCCTTTTATCCGGACCTTCGACCCGCCCAGGAGCACCGCCCCCGCAATAAAAAAACTGGCGCTGGATATGTCCCGCGGGATCTCGAACGATCTCGGCTTCAGCTCCCTCCGGCCTTTCAGCAGGACCGTCTTCCCGGTGACCTTTATCCCCGCGCCGAAGTGTTTAAGCATCCGTTCGGTATGGTCCCGCGACCTGAAGCTCTCGCGCACCGTGGTCAGCCCGTCCGCGTAAAGGGCGGCCAGGAGCACTGCCGACTTCACCTGTGCGCTCGCAACGGGCATCCTGTAGTCGATGGGCCTGACCGTACCGCCCCTGACCACCAGAGGAGGATATCCGCCTTTCTGAGCGCGGATATCTACACCCATCAGGGAGAGAGGTTCCGTCACCCTCGCCATGGGCCTGCCGGAAAGGGACTCCGCGCCCGTCAGGGTCGCCTCAAAATCCTGGCCTGCCAGTATGCCGGCCAGAAGACGCATAGAAGTCCCGGACTCTCCTACATAGATATTGCCGGACGGTCTCTTTAATCCGTTCAACCCGCTGCCGTATATGGCGGTGATGCCGTTCGTATCCGATACCCTGATACCCATATCCCGGAAGGCATCTGCGGTGTACCTGCAATCATCGCACTCAAGGACGCCTTTCGCTTCCGTCTTCCCCTTCGCGATGGCGCCACAGATCAGGGCCCTGTGGGAAATGGATTTATCGCCGGGGAGCGTTATCTCCCCCGACAATCTCCGTATAGGATTTATAATGGTACTCACATTTATTCCTCTTAAGCTGAAAGCTGATAGCTGACAGCTATTATATCACACCTTCTTCTTAGTTTCTTTCTCTATAACTCCGGCTATATCGTCCGGCAGGTCGCTTGAAAATTCCATGTATTTCTTCGTTACCGGGTGGACGAATCCGAGCATCTTTGCGTGCAGCGCCGGCCGCGACAGGTCCCCTCTCGTACCATACTGGGCATCCCCGAGCACCGGGTGGTCTATATATGCCATGTGGACGCGTATCTGGTGGGTCCTGCCTGTGCCCAGAATAAGTTCCAGAAGCGTAAAATATTTAAACCGCCTGAGGACGCGATAGGATGTCCTGGCATCTTTACTCGTCTCTTCGAACCTTACCGCCATCTTCTTCCTGTCATGGGCGCTGCGGCCGACGGGCAGATCTATCACGCCGTTATCCAGCTCGACGACGCCTTTCACTAACGCTACGTAGACCCTGCGCGTCGTCTTATTTTTGAACTGTTTGGCGAGAGACCTGTGGACCGCTTCGTTCTTTGCCACGACCAGAAGGCCGGACGTCCCCTTGTCGAGCCGGTGTACTATGCCCGGCCTGAGAGCGTCCCCCGAGGCAGGCAGCCCTTTGCAATGGGCCACCAGGGCGTTCGCAAGCGTCCCGGTCCAATTCCCTGGCGCCGGATGCACGACCATGCCGGCAGGTTTATTGACCACGAGCAGATACTTGTCTTCATATACGATATCGAGCGGGATATCCTCGCCTTCCAGTGAAGGCGGTGAGGCGGTAGGCACACGGACCTCTATCATGTCTCCCGACCTCATCCTGTAATTATTCTTTCCCGGGGCGCCGTTCACCGTGACATCGCCGGAGACGATCAGTTTCTGTATCGATGCCCTGGAAAACCTGTCAGGGAGGCTCTCCGCTAAAAATTTGTCAAGCCGCCTCCCGCGATTCCCCTCGGTGACGCTTATCTTTATGGTCTTCTTTTCCATAGCATGATCCTGTAGATGAGAACGGACACGGCGCACAAAAACAGGGCGGCGCTAACGACTTGAGAGAAAGTGAGGCCATACGCGACCGGCGCGTTGTCGCCCCTTAAGAACTCCGCCAGGAACCTCTTGGACGAATAGAGGACGCAGTAGCCGAGGAATATCTCCCCGTAGAATTTCCTTCTCCCCTGCCAGATACGCAGTATAACGAATATGGCCAACAGCGCCAGCGCGGAGTATACCTGGGCCGGGAGGCGTAACTCGGAAGATCCGGGGAAGATGACGCCTAAAAGAGAGCCGGGCTGCGCTTCTTTCCCGAAACAGCATCCGTTAAGGAAGCACCCTATGCGTCCGAAACTTTGAGCGAGGGCCACATAAGGAGCAAAGAGATCGGCGGTATTCCAGAAACTCAATTTCTGCCATCTAAGATAAAACCACATGGCCGCCAGGCCGAAAAAAAACCCGCCGTACCACACGAGCCCGCCCTCCGGCAGTTTCAGGACATCAAGCGGATGGCGGAGGTAATAGGGCGAGTTCATGGCGACGTACAGGAGCCGGGCGCCTGATATGCCGGCTATGAGCACGATGACGGCAGTATCCGTCATACGGTTACTGTCCAGTCCGAACCCGGACGAGTTACGCCGGATCAGAAAGAGCGACACCGCGAAGCCTATCGCCAGCATGGTACCGTAGGAATATATAGAGAAGGCGCCTAAAGTGAGAAGGACGGGATGCATACTTTTTTAACGGCTCAGGTTTTATGTTTCAACAACCGTAACGCCAGGATGACGGCGCCGACCGTTATGCAGGAGTCGGCCACGTTAAAGACGGGCCAGATACGGAAATCGAGAAAATCTATAACGCACCCGAACCTTAACCTGTCTGCGAGATTGCCGAGCGCGCCGCCGAGCACCAGGCCCAATGACAGGGCGAATAACGGATCGCCCGCCCTGCGGATGAGGGCATACGCCGTTAAAGATAAAGCGGCGATCACAGAAAAAACTATAAAGAAGGCCTGCTGGTCCCTGAAGAGCCCGAAGGCGACGCCTTTGTTCAGCACCAGCGTAAGGTGAAATATGCCGGGGATCACCGCGACCGGTCCGGAACCGGAAAGGGTATTATATATGACTATCTTCGTGATCCGGTCTGCGATGAATACACACGATGCTGTCCAAAAGACGTATGACACGTCATTTGACCTCTTTGGCTTCCTGGCATACGATACAGAGTTCCGTATACGGCAACGCGGTGAGACGCTTCTTCGCTATATTCTTTCCGCACTGGAGGCACATGCCGTACGTGCCCTCCTCCACCCGCTTCAGCGCTTCATCTATGAAGAATAAGACCTTCTGTTCATCACTGGCCCTGCCGAGAGAAAACTCCCTTTCGTAATCGTCGCTCGCCATATCGGCCATATGATAAGAATATCCGGAGAGGTCACCCGATGCGTCGCGCTGGGATTTGTTGAGAGTATCTTCCGTGAGATGAGAAAGCTGCCCGGAGATCTTCTCCCGCTCTTTGAGGAGGAGCTCCTTGTACGCCTTGAGCCCTTTTTTGTCCATCTTCTTACCTGCGGCGGCCTTCTTCGTCTTCTTCGCCCGTATGATCTTTTTCATTTATCTATTTATCTCCTTTTTTCACCACGCCTACACATCTTTCGCATAAGGTCGGATGGTCTTTGTCTGAGCCGACCCGTTCACTGTAATTCCAGCATCTCTGGCATTTTTCTCCCCGCGCCTTTTCCACGCGGACGATGACGGATGGCGTACCTTCAGCGCCTATGCCGGAGGTGCCGGACGGCTCCTCCACCTCGACCTGCGACACTATAAAAAGATAACGGAGGATATCCCTGTTATCTTTCAAGACCCTCTTATACTTATCGTCCCCGGAGATCACGGTAACGGATGCCGCGAGGCTCGACCCTATGACGCCCTCCTGGCGTTTCTCCTCGATCTTCTTAAGGACCGATTCCCTGACCTCTATCAGCCGGGACCATTTTTCATCCAGTGCGGTATCCGCCCATCGGCCGTACTCTCTTTCATCCGGCCAATCCTGGGTGTGGATAGGATCCCCCGAAGGGCCGCCGTGTAGATAACCCCATGCCTCGTCCGCCGTAAACGCAAGGAGCGGCGCGGTGATCTTCAAAAGACCCGTCAGGAGCGCGAACATGGCCGTCTGTCCCGAACGGCGTTCCCGCGACGCGGCACTAAATGTATACATCCTATCTTTCAATATGTCAAGATAAACCGATGATACTTCATATACGCAAAAATTGTACACGTCGCGGTATACCTTGTGGAAGGCGTATGTCTCATAGCCGGAGGCCGTCTCTTTTATTAGCGAAGCGAATCTCGACAGTATCCACCTGTCTATCTCGGTCATATCGCCGTATGCGACGGCGTCCTTCGCCGGATCAAAATCGTACAGGTTGCTCAGGAGATACCTGTACGTGTTGCGTATCTTCCTGTACGCCTCCGAAAGGCGTTTCAGTATCTCTTCGGATAGCCGCACATCTTCGGAATAGTCGCTTGAGGCGACCCATAGCCGCAGTATATCCGCCCCGTACTTCTTCATGACGTCCTGCGGGGCTATGACGTTCCCCAGCGATTTCGACATCTTCTTCCCGTCGCCGTCGACGACAAAACCGTGCGTCAGGACGCCCCTGTACGGCGCTCCTCCGTCGATAGCCATGGCCGTTATGAGGGCTGATTGGAACCAACCCCTGTGCTGGTCGGACCCTTCGAGATATAGCTCGCACGGATAGTCGAGCCCTTTATTGCCCTTCAGCACCGCCTGGTGGCTGACCCCGGAATCGAACCAGACGTCTATTATATCGGTCTCTTTAACGAACCCTTTCGATCCGCACTTCGGGCAGACGACACCTTCAGGCAAAAGCTCCTCTTCCTTCCTGGTGAACCATACATCGGCGCCCTCTTTCTCTACCAGGCCGGCGACGTGCGCGATGACTTCCGCGTCAAGGAGGACCTCCTTACAATTTTTACAATAGAACGCTATTATGGGAACGCCCCAATACCTCTGCCGTGACAGGCACCAGTCAGGACGGTTCTCCACCATAGCCGATATCCTCGATGCTCCGGCTTCCGGTATCCATCGTATATTCGAACCGATCTTCTCGAGCATCCTAAGCCGCAAATGATCATGATCTATCCTCAAAAAGTACTGGTCGGTGGCCCTGAATATGATAGGCCTCTTGCACCTCCAGCAGTGCGGATAAGAATGCGTAACCTCCTCCTCATGGAGGAGGGCGCCCAGTGATCTCAGCTTTTCGATAATTGGTTTATTGGCCTTATAGACCTCCATGCCGCTGAATTCGCCGGCCGTCTTGTCGAACTTCCCCTTTGTATCCACCGGCATTATAGTCGGAAGACCGTACTTCTTGCCGGTCAGGTAATCCTCCTGGCCGTGGCCGGGCGCGGTATGCACGCAACCGGTGCCGTCCTCCATCGATACGTAGCCGGCCGACACCACTTTAGACCTTCTGGCGATAAAAGGATGGTCCGCCTCCGTCCCCTCAAGATCTTTCCCTTTCACGGTCTTAAGTATCTTGAAACCTTTTATCCCGAACTTCTCCATCACCGTCTCAACAAGGCTTCTGGCAACTATATATATTTCCTCCGAGCTCCTGGCTCCAAGCCCCGAACTTTTAACATACACATACTCGCTCTCCGGGTGCACCGCTATCGCGACATTGGCGAGTAGCGTCCACGGGGTCGTAGTCCATATGACGAAAGAAGTCGGGAGTTGGGAGTCGGGAGTTGGGAGTTGACCGTTAGCGACTTTGAATTTTACGTAGATCGAAGGCGACGTCTTATTCTCGTATTCGACCTCGGCCTCCGCGAGGGCTGTCTCGCACGTCGAGCACCAATTAACAGGTTTCAGGTCTTTGTATATATACTTCTTCCCGACCAGGAGGCCGAACGACCTCACTATGGCCGCCTCATAATCCTTCGAAAGCGTAAGATACGGCTTCGCCCATTCGCCCAGTATGCCGAGCCGCTTGAAGTCCTCCCTCTGGATCGCTACGTACTTCATCGCATAGTCGTATGCCAATTTCCTGAACTTTACCTGGTCTATGTCGTATTTGGTCAACTTCAGCTCCTTGAAGAGCTGATGCTCGACCGGCAGGCCGTGGCAGTCCCATCCCGGTATATACGGGGAATCGAAACCGCGCATCGTCTTGTATTTTATGACGATGTCTTTAAGGATCTTGTTGAGGGCGTGGCCCATATGTATGGTGCCGTTCGCGTACGGCGGGCCGTCATGGAGCACGAACTTATCCTTCCCCTTACGTTTTTTACGGATACTTTCGTAAAGGCCCGTCTCGCTCCACCGTTTAAGGATATCCGGTTCGCGGCGCGGCAGGTCCGCCTTCATGGGAAATCCCGTCTTCGGCAGATTTAATGTATCTTTATATTCCATTTTTTCCATACCCTATACCCTATACCCTATACCCCGCTAATATAATCCTTGCCTAGCCCCTATACCCTACTTCACATACTTCCCTATTATCAGCCCGAGCTTCTTCTTCGTCTTCGCCGGGATATCCCCGGACCTCGTGACGATCGAGTTGGCAAGGGCGCTTCCGCAACCGCAGCTGCGCTTGCCGCCGAGCCGGCGCAACACCTTCCTCAATATGCTCTTCGACATATCGACATTCTTCATCAGGTTCTGTATGATCATCTCTATCGATACCGTCTCCTGCGACTCATCGAGGTACCAGCAGTCGTAATCGGTGATGCATGCAAGGGTCGCATAACAGATCTCCGCCTCGCGCGCCACCTTCGCCTCTCCCATATTCGTCATGCCTATGATATCCATACCCCAGGAGCGGTACAGCTTCGATTCGGCCTTGGTGGAGAACTGCGGCCCTTCCATATTTATGTACGTCCCTCCGAGGTGCATGGCCGCTCCGGCGGCCTTGCCGGCTTCATACAGCTCCTTCGAAAGCTCCGCGCAGACCGGCTCGGCGAACGGGATGTGCGCCACTATCCCATCACCGAAGAACGTCATCCTGCGCGCCTGGTTCGTCCTGTCTACGAACTGGTCGGGTATGACTATATCGAGCGGTTTCAGTTCCTTCTTCAGACTGCCGCAAGCGGATACCGATATTATGCGCTCAACCCCGAGTTTCTTCATCCCGTATATATTGGCACAGTAGTTGATCTCCGTAGGCAATATACTGTGGCCTTTGCCATGCCGGGCCAGGAAGACGACGTCCTTCCCTTCAAACTTGCCGGTCACGAAATCGCCGGACGGCCTGCCGAACGGCGTGGTGACCTTCACCCTCTTCAGGTCCTTTATACCGTCTATATGATATACCCCGCTTCCGCCTATTATGCCTATCTTTCCCATCATCTCATTCTCCTTTTAACCTAACCTCGCCGCGATGCCAAAAAGCGTGCTTACCAGAAATAATTTCAGGAACCATACGGCGATCAGCGCAAATATCGGAGAGATGTCTATCCCCACCGTGTAAATGGGGAATATCTTCCTGAACGGCTGTAATATCGGCTCCGTCGTCTTATAAAGGAACTGGACTATGGGATTGAACGGGTCCGGGTTCACCCAGCTTATAAGGGCCCTTATGATTATGAGCCAATTCGCTATGGTGAGGGCGTAATCCGTTATCGTCGCCAGCGCAGCTATGAAGTTGCCTAATATGAACATCCTTATGCTCCTTTGAGTTTGGAGTAAACTTTAGATATCTCCTTTGAGCGCTTGCAGGCTGCCTTGACCGCCGCCTTTATGATCGCCTTGAATTTTTTCGATCCGAAGACCTTGAAGGCGGCTTCCGTCGTCCCGCCCTTAGAGGCCACTTTTTTGCTCAGATCACCGGGACTCTCTTTAAGCACCTCCACCAGTCTCGAGCTGCCTGCGGCCGTCTTGCGCACCAGGGCTCCGGCTGTATGCTCATCCAGTCCGAGCTCTGCGGCCGCTTCCATAAGCGCTTCCATCATATAGAAAAAGTAGGCGGGGCCGCTGCCGCTCAAGGCCGTGACCGCGTCCATTAGACCCTCATCCACCTCAACGACATCGCCGACGGCCGAGAATATCTCTTTGGCCGTCTTCATATCCTCGGCGCCTGCCGAGGGCCCCGCGCTTATGGCGGAGATCCCCTCGCCTATAGTTGCGGCCATATTGGGCATGACCCTTATCACCGGTATCCCCTTACCGACCATCTGTCCTATATAGTCCGTGGTGATACCTGCCGCGATCGATATCAAGAGCTTATCTTTGGATACGGCGCGGCGTATATCCTCATAGAGTATCTTTTCGAGATCTTTCGGCTTCACCGCAAGTATAACGACATCGGAATGGCTCACCAGATACGCGTTGTCTATCCCGGTCGCTACGCCGTACTTTGCCTTGATGGAATCTCTCCTGGCAGGGTCTGCGTCGCTTGCTATCAACAGCCCGGGGTCTGCCACGGCGGCCGAAAGTTTCCGTATCATCGCCTCGCCCATATTGCCGCATCCGATCATGCCTATCTTCTTGTCGATCATATTCAATCCTTAAATATCGCGCGCCCCACTCTGATCATCGTCGCGCCCTCTTCGATAGCGACCTCGAGGTCGCCGGTCATACCCATTGATAATTCGGGTATAGGGTATGGGGTATAGGGTATAGAGTTTATAGTATCGCGCAGTTCCCTGAGTTTTCTGAAATATGGCCTGACCGTCTCCGGGTCATCGACTTCGGGGGCGATCGTCATCAGTCCCTTAATATTAATATTTTGACATAGAGAGATATCTTTAAACAGACCCGCGACTTCGTCCGGCCCTATCCCGAATTTGGTCGATTCGCCGGAAGTATTGACCTGGATCAGGACGTCCTGCACCTTGCCGATCCTCTCCGATTCCCTGTCGATAGCCCTGGCAAGCCGGGCGCTATCTACGGAATGTATGAGAGAGAATATCCTGACCGCGTCCTTCACCTTATTCGTCTGCAGGTGGCCGACCATATGCCATACGGCCCTGTCACCTATCACCTTATATTTAATCGAGGCGTCAGGTACGCGGTTCTCCCCTATATCCCTCACGCCGAGGCCCAGCACTTCTTCGATCTCGCCCGGGCCGACTTCCTTGGTGACGCATACGAGCCGGACGTCCTCTTCAAGTCTCCCGGATTTTACGCAAGCGCTTATGATCCTTTGTGTTACGATTTCGAGGTTACCGGCTATCGTGCCCATTTTGAGAGGATACGATATCACAAAGGGTCGGAAAAGTCAATGCAATTAAGAGCTATCAGCTATCAGCTATCAGCTATCAGCTATCAGCTATCAGCTATCAGCTATCAGCTAAAATAAAAGCTGACGGCTGAAAGCTAAAATATTGGGAATATTTTGCAAGTACGGAAGGGCTAGAAGTAGTTGTTGAATATATCGACGACTTTGTCGGATAGACGGCGGGCGAGCGAGCCCTCTTCCACCGTCTTCTTCCTGAGCTTTGCGCAGGCGTACTTCACGGCCCCGATGGCTGTGGATACCTTCATACTCTCCATGCTTGAGATGTTGCCGCGTACGTCCCGCACGGTGGCCACCTTCACGGGCACGGCCAGACGCTCCTCCAGGAGCTCGGCGGCACCGTCGACGAACGCCATACCTCCGGTGAGGATGACGGACCGGATATCCTCCCCCCTTTTTGAGAATTCGTCGATCTTCCCCTTAACGCGTGATACTATATCGTTAAATTCTTTCAGGTCTTTAAGCTCTCCCCTGAAATCGGCGCTGCCTATCCCCGCCACATCTATCTCCTTCAGGATCCCTCCGGAAAATACGGATATCTCGGTAAGCGAAGCGCCCATACCCAATAATAAAGACCCCTCTTCCTTCTGCCCGGTGTCGAGGAGCGCTTCCCCGTCCGCTATGCCCGTGAATACGACCTCCTTGACATCGTAACCGGCGTTATTAACGCACTTATATATGCTCTGTATGTGGTTCACGTTCGCGGTTATTACATATATTTCGCAGGCAAGCCGCGACGCGTACAGGCCGAGCGGGTTCTTTATCCACGGCTGGTCATCGATAGAAAAATCCTGCACTATCTTATGCACTATCTCCCTGTCGAACGAAAGGCGTATGGTGCTTGCGGCATTGACGCACCGTTCCATATCGCCCTTTACGACCTCGCGCCCTCTCAGCGAAAGCGGGACCATGCCCCTTGACCGTTCTCCCTTCAGGGACTGGCCGCTTATCGTGACATATACGTCCCCGCGCCGGGGGGCGGGAGTCCCGGCGGAAAGCTTCGAAAGGACCCTGGATACGGCATCGACCGCCTCGTCCAGGTTCACTATCGCGCCCCTCGAAACACCTCCGGACGGGTATGAAGCGTGCGCGACGATCGTGAAGAGCCCGTCCTCTCCGGCCTCGGCGGCTACGCCGGATATCTTGGACGACCCTATATCAAGACCGATGATGATCGCAGGTTTTTTCATTTAGGACCTATAACGACGTCGTTGAACCGCAGATCTATATACGCTATCCTGTCCAGCAGGATCCTCGGATCCTTCAATGTCTTTTTAAGAGTGGAAAGACGCGCCTTTATGTTCTCACAACCTATCTTCACCTCGAGGCCGTTCTTCAGCACGAACGAAAGGCCCTTCAGGTCTCCGGCATCTATGGAGACGATACCGTATTCCGCGAGGAACCTCGCCCTGCGCATCTCCTTCAGGAGCTCCAGCGCACCGTTCAGGTTCTTCAGGTCGGCCCTCTTACCCTTCCGTCCCTCGTTCCTTATGCTGATCCCTGTTATGAGCGGTATATCTTTCAGGAACCGGGCGTCTACGTTGGGGAGGACATAGCCGTCCTCGTCAACCGGGTACTGGCGCACATTGCTGAGTATGGCCACGGGTTTCCTGAAATTCAGGTTCACTACGAGACGGTCCGGCATGGCCCTGGTGACGGTAAGGCGGCGCGCGTCCGGGTAGGTCTTCTTAAGCGATCTCGCTATCTCGTTCACGTCGGTCTTAAATATGTTCCTGCCTTTATATGACCTGAGCAGGTCCATGCTCAGGGCAGCGGTAGATTCCTGGTCTACCAGTATATCTTTGACCTCAACCGCCCTTATCCTGAAGTAATCCGACCTGACGAGAAAGATATTTATGAGAAAGACCCCTGTAAGGACCAGGGCTAAGATGGTAAGGAGGGCAACTATCTTTTCAACTATGAAATCCCGGGCATCCCTGACAAAATCCGGCAGTTTCATCTTAATGCCTTTGAACCTTCTCTGTTTTTTCATGATCTCTTTCTTCTCTTAAGCGCATCCTCTACCAGACGGATGCACAATTTCCCGAATTCCAGCCCGCTCGTCATGGCCGCCTTCGGAAGCAGGCTCCTCTCGGTCATCCCCGGGATGGTGTTCACCTCCAGAACGAAAAGTTCCCCTCCCCTATCCGCCATCATGTCGACCCTGGAAAAACACCTGCATCCGAGCGCGCGATGAGCCGCTTCCCCGAGCTCCTGCGCCCTCCCGTACACGCTCTTCCCGACCGGAGCGGGCACCTTATAAAGCGTCTCCGGATCTTTATATTTTGCGCTGTAATCGTAAACCCTGTTCTTGGGCACCACCTCTATGACCGGCAAAGGCCTGTCATCCAGTATGCCAACCGTAAGCTCTCGGCCGTCTATATACTCTTCGACCACGGCGTTCTCGCCGTATTCGAACGCCCTCGCGAGGGCTTCGCTGAGAGAGGCCTCTTCCCTGACGATCGACAGACCTATGCTGGACCCTTCGAACCGGGGCTTCACGACCACCGGAAATCCGGGTAACCTCACGGTGCCTGCGCGAGACTTCCCTTTCGACATAACGGCATACTGCGGCGTCGGTATCCCCTTCTTCAGGAAGACCTCTTTGGAGGCGACCTTATCAAGGGCCGTCCTGGAGGCCTTTACGCCCGAGCCGGTATACGGTATGCCGGCGTCTTCCAGTATCTTCTGGACCGTGCCGTCCTCCCCGAATCTCCCGTGGAGCGCGATGAATGCAATATCTATCTGCGACCGTTCGATTATATCACATACGCTCTCGCGGACATCAAGAAAAATCGCATCGCACCCTTCTTTTGACAGGGCTTCACACACCGCCCTGCCCGACCTCAGGCTTATCTCCCTTTCGTTTGACGGGCCGCCGGCAAGGACGCCTATCCTTCCGAACCTGCTTGATGTCATATAAGTTTCACCTCTAACTCCAGGCCCACATTGTAATTATCCAGGACCTTCTCCTTTACAAGCGAGGCCAGCTTCATGACATCGGAACAGGTCGCGCCGCCCCTGTTGATTATGAAGTTGGCGTGTTTTTCCGATATCTCGGCTCCGCCTATGCGCCTGCCCTTAAGACCCAGCATGTCTATCATCTGCCCGCAGGTGAACTGAAAATTTTCAGGGTTCTTGAAAAGACACCCGGCGCTCGGGATATCGAGCACCTGTTTCTCCCTCTTTATCTTAAGGAACCTTACACATCTGGAGTTGAGGCCCGCAGGGTCCGCCTCCTTAAGCTTGAAGGTCGCCTCAAGCACTATATACTTTTCAAGATTGGAAGACCTGTACCCGAACTTCAGGTCTTTCTTCCGGAGCGTCTTTGTCCTGCCCTTACGGTCCATGACCTTCACGGAGGTCACGAACTCGCCCACGTTCCTGAATATCGGGCTCTTCCACCCGCCCGCATTCATGTAAAGCGCGCCGCCGACAGTGCCGGGTATGCCAACAAGCGATTCGAAACCGCCCAGACCTCCGGCGCAGGCCGTCCTGACAAGGCGGGGCATGTCGAACCCGCCCCCGGCCGTGATATAAGCGCCTTTCACCTTGAGGGCCCTGAAGCACGGAGAAGCCAGGCGGACCATGATACCGCGGAATCCGCGGTCATCCGCCAGTATGTTGGTGCCGCGCCCTATCACGCGCAAAGCGATACCGTTCCCCGCCGCAAACCTTAGCAGTCTCTTAAGGTCGTCGGCATCGCGCGGCTCGGCCCATATATCCGCCGGCCCGCCTATCCTGAACGACGTATGCCTGGCCAGGGATTCGCCTGTGAGGATATCCCCTTTCAATACTTTACGGAGCGCCGAGACCGTCTCCTCTGCCCGGGGCCCGGCCCCCTCCTTCAACCGGAAAGCCAGGTCATCCGCAACTTTGCATATATTCCCCGCGCCCATCACCACGATCATATCCCCGCGCTCTTTGATGCGTTCTATATGGCCGGCTATCCGTTCCTTCTTCATGACCGTGACATCACGCATGCCGTTCTCGATCGTCTTCTCATAAATATTCCTGATAGACACTCCCCTGATCGGTTTTTCGCTGGCCGCGTATATATCGGTCAGGATCAGTTTGTCGGCCCCTGCGAAGCACCTCCCGAAATCGTCAGCCAGGAAGAGGGTGCGGGTATATCGGTGAGGCTGGAATATGACTATCAGGCGGTTGTATCTCCAGTTACGGCATGCCTCAAGCACGGCGCGTATCTCGGTCGGGTGATGGCCGTAATCGTCTACCAGTATCAGGTCGTCGGTGTTTATCCTCAGGTGGAATCTCCGTTTCGCGCCTTCGAAACCGGCCAGCGCCTCTGCTATCTTTTTAAAAGGTATACCCATCTCCATGCCGACCAGTATTGCGGCCAGCGCGTTCAGGACATTGTGCCTGCCCGGTATGCGGAGGGTGATCTTTCCGAGGACCCTCCCCCTGTGAACGCAGTCGAAATATGTTATGCGCCCTTCCATCCTTATGGCGCGCGCGTATACGTCTGCGCCTTTAGTTAGGCCGAAGGAGAGGCCCCGGATGCCGGTCCCTTTGGCCATCTCCCGCACGCGCGGATCGTCGTTATTATAGAAGACCGTTCCTCCCTTTTTGGTCTTTTTCAGGAATGACCTGTACGATCTCAGGATATCGTCCAGCGTCTTATAATGGTCGAGGTGTTCCATCTCTATATTCGTTATCACGGAATAGAACGGTTTCAGTTTCAGGAACGAGCTGTCGCTCTCGTCGGCTTCGGCGACCAGATAAGGCCCGCGGCCGTACTTGGCATTTCCGCCGAACTCGGCCACCTCTCCGCCTATTATAACGGTCGGATCGATGCCGGCACGCTCGAGCATCACCGCTATGAGCGAGGTCGTAGTCGTCTTGCCGTGCGTCCCGGTAACGGCGATGCCCTTCTTCCTGTTCAGTAGTTCCCCCAGGACCTGTGCCCTGTGCACTATCTTTATCTTCTTTCTGGATGCGGCAACAAGCTCGGGGTTCGTCTTCTGTATGGAAGATGAGTATACAACGAGTCCTGTACCCGATGCTACGTTCGAGGACCTGTGGCCCCTGAAGACCCTGCCTCCCATACGCTCTATCTTCTCCGTGAGATCATTACTGCTGAGGTCCGAACCGGAGATCTTATACCCCATCTCGGCAAGGACAAGCGCAAGGGCGCTCATCCCTATACCTCCTATCCCGACAAAATGTATATTCCGTTTTTCCGGTAACATCTTACCGCCTCGCCATCTTGAGCACTTCCTGCGCCAGTATATCCGCCGACTGAGACGTAGCCAGACGTTTTGCTTTATCGCCCATATCCTTCAGCCGCGCCCTGTCGTTCATAAGCGACACTACAGCGTCCCTGAAAACGGCCGGGGTGAGCGAGCCCTCTTCCATGACCACTGCCGCGCCCTTCTTCTCGAAGACCCTGCCATTTTCCGCCTGGTGTGCCCGGGCAAACGGGTAAGGGACAAGTATCATCGGTTTTCCGAAAAACGCCAGCTCGAAAAGCGCCGACGAGCCGGACCTCGTTACCACAAGGTCGGCGGCGCTGTATGCCTCCTCTATGCTGTCCACGAACGAATATACGCGGCTCTCTACGGCCAGGGACTTATATTCTTCCGTGAGCCGGTCATAATCCTTGATGCCGCAGATATGCACCACCTGCAGGGAAGCTTTCACATTATCGTCCAGGAGGGCCACCGCCCTGACGAAGACCTCGTTCAGGAAATGGGCGCCCTGGCTGCCGCCTATCACCAGGATGCTGAATTTCCCCTGGGAGAGCCCCATCCTCCTTGCGCCCTCTTCCCTGCCTACCGTGACTACCGATGCCCGTATGGGGTTACCGGTCACTATCACCCTCTTCTTCCTGGGCAGAAGAAAGTGTTTGGTCTCTTCGAAACTTATCGCTATCGTATCCGAGAGGCCGAAGAGCATATTATTTGCCCTTCCGGGAACGACGTTCTGTTCGTGCACTATCCGCGGTATCTTCAATATCCTGGATATCAGTATAACCGGACCGCATATATATCCGCCGAACCCGATCACGGCTGCGGGCTTGTACTCCGATATTATAAAAAAAGATCTTACTATATCGGATAATAACCTGAATAAGAAGGCCACGTATCCGAAACCGGGGCGGTAAGGCAGTTTATTGGCGGAAAGGAGGGCAAAACGGAAACCTCCCTTTTCGAATATCCGCCTGTCGAGCGCCTTGTCGCTGCCCACAAAGAGTATGTCGATGCCCCGCTCTTTTGCAAGAAGCGTTTTAGCGACGGCGATCGCCGGAAATATATGTCCGCCTGACCCGCCTGCGGCTATCAGTACCTTCACCTGTAAACCTCACAAGTCCTTGCGACATTGAGAAGAAGCCCAACGGCTATAAAATGGAATATAAGGCCGCTCCCCCCGTAACTTATGAAAGGCAGAGGGAGGCCTTTGGTCGGCAGCGCGCCCGCGCTTACCCCTATATTTATGATCGCTTCCAGCGCTATGAGGGAGACGACCCCCAGGCTGAGCAGCCGTTCGAACGTGTATTCCGATCTAAAGACGATCTTCATCCCCTGCCACACAAAGAGCATGAAGAGTATGACTATCGAGGCGGCCCCCAGGAATCCGAGCTCTTCGCCTATTATGGAAAATATGAAGTCGGTGTGGGATGCCGGCAGATAAAAGAGCTTCTGCCTTGACTGCCCCAGGCCCACTCCCAGGAGGCCCCCGGAACCCAGCGCCACAAATGACTGTATGATCTGGAAGCCGGTACCGCGTTTATCCGCCCACGGGTTCAGGAACGCCATGATCCGTTTCTTACGATAAGGCACGCTGAATAGGAGCAGGTAAAGCACAGGCAGGCTCGCCAGGAAAGATGCTGCAATATGGGACACCCTTACGCCGGATGTGTAGAGCATGATCATTGATATGACGGAGATCGCGATCGCAGTGCCCAGGTCCGGCTCCAGGAGTATGAAGCCGACCGTAAGGCCGAGGACCATCACGGGGGGCATATATCCGTAAATAAAACTTTTTGCCAACCGCTCTTTCCTCGACATGAAATCCGCTATGTAGAGTATGACGGCTATCTTGGCGAACTCTGAAGGCTGAAAATTGATCATACCCACCTTGAACCACCTTCTTGCCCCCGCCGTCTCTCTCCCTATGTGCGGGATGAGGACGAGGACGAGCAGCGCTACGGAGACGAGCAATATGGGTTTGGCCAGGCGCTTCAGGGTGTTTATATTGACCACCATGGCCAGGACCATCATCACCATCCCTATGCCGAGATACGTAAGGTGCCTCTTGAGATAATATAGACTGTCGCCCATCTTCTCGTAAGCGTATATGGCGCTCGTCGAATATATCATGACCACCCCGACCGCCGACAGGGTCATCATTATGAAAAATATGGAACTGCGCACGCTTCTCATCGGGCGCCTTTCGCGGAGACAGGATGCGCCCTGATGCCCTGTACAGCTCTCCTGAATATGTCGCCGCGCTCTTTGTAATCTTTGAACATATCGAAACTGGAGCACATCGGAGAGAGGAGGACGATCATGCCTCTTTGCGCCAGGCCGCGCGCAATTACGACCGCATCATCCATGCTCTTCGCGTTATGGGTATCGACACAGTCGCCCAGGATGCCCTGTATCTTCGGCGCGGCCTCCCCTATCAGCACCAGATGCTTCGCCTTTTTGCGCACCATATCTTTTATCACACCGTAGTCGCTCTTCTTATCTTTGCCTCCGGCGATCAATATGACCGGCTTATCGCACGACTCAAGCGCCCTGTAAGTGGAGTCGACCGTAGTCCCTTTAGAATCGTCCACATATTCAACGCCTTCTATGGTATCCACCGTCTCGAACCTGTGGGAAAGCCCTGTGAAAACGGATACCACCTTCCTTATCGAGCCGCTATCCACTCCGTTCAATACCCCCATGAGGCAGGATGCGGCCACGTTCTCAAGGTTGTGCGATCCTTTCAGGCGTATATCGCGCACAGACAACAGCTCCTCTTCGCGCCCGCGCACTGTCGAAAGTATCATATCTCCTTTGACGTACACGCCGTCAACATTTCCGGACCTGCCGTACCATAATACCTTTGATCGCGCCATACCGGCAAGAGGCCGCAGGTTGCCGGCGTCGCTGTTCAATACCAGGATATCGTCCTTGTCCTGATTTGTGAATATCCTGAGCTTCTCTCTGAAATAATCCTTAAAGGTGCGGTACCTGTCGAGATGATCGTCCGTGATATTCAATATCACCGCGATCTCCGGCTTGAATTTTTCGGTCAGTTCCAACTGGAAGGAGCTGACCTCCATGACCACGAGAGTCCCCTCCTTTATCCTCTGTATCTCTCCGCACAAAGAATTCCCGATATTCCCGCAGACGACGACATCCTTCCCGCCGGACCTCAGGATCTCCCCGGTCAGCGTGGTCACGGTGCTCTTGCCGTTCGTCCCGGTGATGGCGATTACCTTTCCTTTACAGAACCGGAAGCCCAGCTCCATTTCGCCGATGACCGGTATGCCCAGTTCCCGGGCCCACCTGATCGGAAGAGATGTCTCCTCGACCCCGGGACTCACCACGACCAGAGAACTCCCCTCGATAAATTCTCTCGTGTGGCACCCGATCTCTATCCGTATGTCGCGGTTCGCCAGGTTCTCTACGGCGCGCCTTATGCCGGGCGTATCGCCTGCGTCGGTGGCCCATGCCGCGGCGCCTATGTCATCCAGGAGAACGGCGGCATTGGACCCGCTATTACCGAGCCCCACCACGGTGACCTTCTTATCCTTCAGGTCCATATATTCGGTACCCATGAAAATTTTTACTGTAACTTGAGCGTCGCTAAGCTGAGCAGCGCGAGCACGATCGCGATTATCCAGAACCGTATCGTTATCTTCGACTCAGGCCATCCCAGGAGTTGGAAGTGATGATGTATAGGCGACATGAGAAAGAGCCGCTTCCCGGTCAATTTGAACCATATCACCTGTAGCACCACCGAAAACGCCTCCATCACGAATATCCCGCCCACTATGAAGAGCAGCAATTCCTTTTTTATCAATACCGCCACGACGCCTATGGCCCCTCCCAGGGAAAGAGACCCCATATCCCCCATAAATACGTTTGCCGGATGAGAATTGAACCACAGGAACCCGAGCCCGGCGCCTACCATAGAAGCGCAGAATACCGCCAGCTCACCCGCCCCCTGCAGATAGAATATATTAAGGTAGTCGGCAAACCTGTGGTGGCCGGTGACGTAACTGAGTATCGAATATGTGAGGGCGACTATTATAGTGCACCCTATCGCCAGCCCGTCCAGGCCATCGGTGAGATTCACCGCATTCGTCGAACTCGTAAGGACGAGTATGACGAAAAGGATATAGAATATCCCCAGGTTTATGACGAGGTCCTTGAAGAACGGCACGCTGACGATCCTGGGTATCGGCGTATAGACCATTACGAATAGCGCCACGAGGAAACCGACAAGCGCCTGATATAAGAACTTCCGGCCTGCCGTGAGACCGAGGTTCCTCTTCTTCAGGACCTTTGTGCGGTCATCGATGAATCCTATCCCGGCCAGTAGCAGGAATGAGCCGACGGTCACCAGCACATAGCCGTTACTGACATCCGACCACAGGAGCGTCGACAGGGTTATGGAGAAGACTATCAGTATACCGCCCATCGTAGGCGTCCCCTGTTTATGTTTGTTGATGTTATAAAGGGATTCGACGTACTCCCTGCGTATATTCTCTCCAAAACTCAATCTTTTAAGGAACCGTATCACCGCGGGGCCTATTATTAGGGATATCAAAAATGCGGTCAAGCTCGCCATGGCGGCGCGGAAGGTTATATACTTGAATACGTTGAACCCGAACCACGCATCCCTTAGAGGATATAACAGATAATAGAGCATAAGATCCTTCTCTTGAGCTTTGAGCTATGAGCTTTGAGCCGTGAGCCCTTTTACGACTTCCTCCATCCTCATTCCGCGCGACCCCTTTACCAGGATTGCGTCCCCTACTCCTACAACTCTCCTTAATGCCCGTGAAAGCTCGCCGTGCGTCTTGAAGTGCCGGCACATCTCTTTCGTCATGCCGCAGGCCATCGCCGCTTCCGCTACACGTTTTGATAAGCGGCCGAAAGTGAACACCCCGGAGAAGTTCAGTTCCGCTATACGCCGCCCAAGCGCTTCATGGAAATACCCGGCGCGCGCGCCCAGTTCCAGCATATCTCCGCAGACGACCCATCTCCCGTTTGCCGGACTATCCCGCAATACCTTAAGCGCGCATTCCATCGACAGGGGATTTGAATTATAGGCGTCGTTCATGACCGTCAGCCCGCCCGGCAGGCGTCTTATATTGAGCCGCATCGCCGGGGGCCTGTAAAGATAGAGGGCCCTCTTCATATTTTCATAAGATACGCCCAGTATCGAACCAACGGATATCGCCGCAAGCGCGTTGTATACATTATGAAGCCCGGCCAGTCTCAATGCAAACCTTTTTTTGCCGTTCAGGACGAACCTGATAAAGCCCGCATCCGAAGATATCTCCCCGGCCCTGAAATCGTTCTTCCTGCCGAGCCCGAATCTTATCATATCGACGCCGCGCACCTTAAGGGCCCTCAGGAACCGGTCGTCACCGTTAACTACGCCCTTCCCGCCCGGGGTCATGGATTCGAATACCTCCGTTTTTGCGCGGAAGACGTCCTCCAGTCCTCCCAAAAACTCCAGGTGAGAAGGCCCTATATTCGTTATTACGGAAACGCCGGGCCGGGCCATCTTCCCCAATGACCTTATCTCCCCTTTATGGTTCATACCCATCTCGAGCACGCATACCTCGTGACGGCTCTTCAGTCTGAGGAGCGTCTGCGGGACGCCTATGTGATTATTCTTCGTCCCTTCGTTCTTTAATACATCATATTTCGCCGAAAGGACTTTTGCTATCATCTCTTTCACCGTCGTCTTACCGTTGCTCCCCGTAACGGCTATCACCGGGATGGCAAACTTAGCCCTGTGGTGCCCTGCTATATCATGGAACGCCTTTATGGTGTCGCGCACCTTTATTATTATGGCCTTACCCCCGGGCAATTTCCCTCTCCATGACGATACCATGACGCCCCTGGCGCCTCTTTTGAGGGCATCCTTCGCAAAGAGATCGCCGTCAAAAGACGTTCCCTTGATGGCCAGGAAGAAGCCCCCTTCCGGGATCGTCCTGGAATCGGTCGATATCTTCGACGGCTCTACGATATCATTCATCCTGCCGGACAGGAGCTCACCCGCCGTAACCCTTACCATCTCTTCTACTTTCACGCCTTATCCTCTATTCAATAAGACCGATCTCGCGACCTTGCGGTCGTCAAAAGGCATCGTCTTGTCGCGTATTATCTGGTATCTCTCATGGCCCTTGCCCGCTATCACTACGATATCGTCTTTTGAGGCCATGCCCAGGGCCCGCCTTATGGCTCCGCGCCTCTCTTCCACTACGACGTAATTCGAGAATTTACCCCGTATGCCCGTCTCTATCTCCCCGATTATCTCCCGCGGTCTCTCGAACCGCGGGTTATCGGACGTAAGTACTACACTGTCGGAAAACCTGCATGCCACCGCTCCCATACCGGGCCGCTTATTCCTGTCCCTGTTGCCGCCGCACCCGAAGACCGTTATGATACGGCGCGGGGCAAGCCCTTTCAGGACGCTCAATACATTATATAGCGCGTCTTCGGTGTGCGCGAAGTCGACGAATACCCTGAACGGCTGGCCCGCATCCACCGGCTCAAGGCGTCCCGGCACAGAGGAGAACGACTCGATGCCTTTCTTTATAGCGTCGAGAGGTATACCGCAGGCGATCGATGCGGCTGAGGCCGCAAGTATATTGGATATGTTATACTTCCCGATAAGCCCTGTCGCGATCTCCCGTGAGCCGTCCGGCGTAACGAGGACGAACCGCGATCCGTTGAGAGAGAGGCGTATGCCGCGGGCGGATACGGACGATCTCTTGTCTATGCCGTATGTCATCGTCTTCCCACCTGTCTTCTTCCGCAGGCCCGCCACCCTGCGGTCATCGTTATTCAATATAGCGGTGCCGCCTTCCTTAAGATGGTCGAATATCCCGGCCTTCGCCCTTAAATATCTCTTTATCGTCTTATGATAATCGAGGTGCTCTCCGGTTATGTTGGTGAATATGGCCGCGTCAAGCCACACATTATCGGCCCTGCGCTGGTCCAGCGCGTGGCTCGAGACCTCCATGACCGCATCGGTGCATCCCGCCTCCAGCATGCGGCATAGTATCGACTGAAGCTCCATAGGACCCGGTGTCGTATTGGCCGCCGGTATCACGGTATCGCCAAACCTGTAATTTATCGTACCTATTATACCGGGCACCCTCCCCGACATCTTCAGTATATTTTCGATCAGGTACGTTATCGTCGTCTTGCCGTTGGTACCTGTCACCCCTGTCGTTACAAGCCGTTTCGACGGGTCCCTGTAAAAATTCCCTGCAACTACCGGCAGGGCCTTACGGATATCTCTGACGGTTATCTTAGCCACGCCTCTGGGCGCTTTAAACGGCCTATCCGACATCACCGCGACTGCTCCGTTCGCCGCTGCCTTGCCTATGAACTTGTTGCCGTCGACCGAGTGACCCCTGACCGCTATGAAGAGGCCCCTTTTGCGGACCATCCTCGAATCGCTGGTGACATTATTTATCTTCAACCCATAAGCGGCATCTGGCACACTTGCCTTTATGCCCCTTAACAGATCTTTCAGGTAGACCATCACGCCATCCCTATATGAGCGAAGCGCTGCCGCTCTTGTTATTCAGATACTTCAAGGACTCGTCCACGACGTTCCTGAAGACCGGCGCGGCGACGTCCCCGCCGTAGTATACGGGCCGCGGCTCATCGATGCAGACCACTACTGCCAGGACCGGATTATCAACGGGCGCGAAGCCGATGAACGATGCTATAAAACGGTCATGCGAATAGATGCCGCCGGGTTCCACCTTCTGGGCCGTCCCTGTCTTACCGCCGGCCGTGTAATCCTCTATCTTCGCCTTCTTGCCGGTCCCGCTCTCGACGACGCCCATCAATATGCCTCTCACCTTTGCGGCAGTCACAGGCGATATCACCTTCCTCACCACCCTGGACGGGAACTCCTTTATGGAGTGTCCCTGTTCGTCGAGTATCTCTTTCACTATCCTCGGCCTTACCAGAAAACCGTTATCGGCTATGACCGAAATGGCGCAGGCCAGCTGGATGGCGGTCGTCGTCACCTCCTGGCCCATGGGTATCGCGAACATGCTGACCCCGGACCATTTTGAAAGCGGCCTGTTCATGCCCACTACCTCGCCGGGCAGGCCTATGCCCGTCTTCTCATAAAATCCGAACAGCTTCATATACTTATACATGCGCTCCCGGCCAAAACGGCCGGCCACCTTCACCGTGCCTATATTGCTCGACTTCTCGATCACTTCTTTGAATGTAAGTATGCCGTGCGGACGGTGGTCGTGCAGTATGCGCCTGCCTATTTTGTATTCGCCGTTCTCACAGTAAAACTTGTCATTGAGATTGACGGCCTTCTCTTCCAGCGCCGCGGCGGCGGTCACTATCTTGAATACGCTACCCGGTTCGAAGAAATCGTTTATCGCCCTGTTCCTTACGGCGTCGGCCTGCCTCTTTGAAGGATTGTTCAGGTCAAAGTTGGGAAAATTGGCGAGCGCCAGTATGTCGCCCGTCCTGGGGCTCATCACGATTATGGAAGCCGAGCGCGCATTATACTTATCATACATCCTGTAAAGCTCTCTTTCGGCTATATGCTGGATCACTTCATCTATAGTGAGCACCAGGCTGAAGCCGTTCCTGGGGGGTATGAATTCATCCTGATAAGATTTTAACAACTTGCGGCGGGCGTCCTGGGTAGAGGTCAGCCATCCGGGCCGGCCCTGAAGGTAGCCGTTATAAAATAGTTCGGCCCCTTCCAGGCCCCTGTTATCGACATCGGATACCCCTATCACGTGGCTGGCGAGGTCCCTGTTGGGATAGAACCTCTTCGATTCCTTGATCAACCCTATGCCTTTAAATTTCAGCTTCTTTATCTTATACGATTCCATGGGGGTGATCTTGCGTTTTATCCAGACGAACGACTTGTCCCGCGAAAGCCTTCCCATGACGAAGCTCTCTTTCAGGTTAAGTATAGATGAAAGCGCTTTTGCCGTCTTCCGCTTATTTGTCACTTCCCTGGAATTTGCATATACGGAATCTACGTTCAGGTTGACGGCAAGGACGCGCATATTGCGGTCGAATATGGTGCCCCGCCTGGGAGGGATCTCTATGGATACGGTATGCTGTTCTTTCGCTATCTCGACAAAGAAGCCGTGCCTGATCGCCTGGAGGTAAAATAGACGGCCGAGAAGGAAAGTAAGGGATAGGAGAAAAAAAAGAAAGACAACTACCTGGCGTGCTCTAACGGTTCCACTGTGCACGAAGTTATAACATCCTTACGAACTAGGTGAGTAAAATCCGGGTTCTATCTTTCCCTGGCCTGAGCCTCTGCCCTTAAGCCAAGAAATTCGAAAATGCCTAATAAATTTCCCCTCTTCTCGGTGCCGCCCTGTTTAAGCGTCAACTTCTGGGCCTGGGGCGTGAGGCTGGTCACCTTCACCACCTGGCTCCGCCTGGGGAACGTTATGTCTACCTTATGCGACAGGAGGGTCTTCTCAAGCCGTGAAGGCGCCTCCAGGTCGTTTATATTATATTCTAACCCGCTTGTGCGGTCAAGCATATCCTCGAGACGCTTCTCTTTGCCGTCTATCGCATAGCTCAGCTTCAGAAGCTCCACCTGCTGGTGGACATATACAAGCGCCACCAGGGTGACCACCATTATAGATACCATATATTTGATAAATCTTGAGTTCACTTCACTCCACCCTTTCTGCAACCCTGAGCTTGGCGCTCCTTGAGCGCGGGTTCATCATGACTTCCAGCGGCGAGGGCCTCATCGGCTTCTTCGTGATGATACGGACTATACCAAGCGCCGAATACCCCTTGAAGAGGTGCTTCACTATCCGGTCTTCCAGGGAATGGAAGGAGATCACGCATATCCTCCCACCCGCCTTAAGCCACGATACCGCCTGTTTGACGCCTTCTTCGAGCGCCCCCAGCTCGTCATTGACCGCTATCCGGAGAGCCTGGAATGTACGCGTGGCCGGGTCTATCCTGCCGCCCCTGAAACCGACCGTCCTCCGTATAAGGGACGCCAGTTCGTATGTCGTCTCGATAGGCTTTTTCACCCTGGCCTCCGCTATGCGGCCGGCTATCTTTCTGTGGAACCTCTCCTCGCCAAATTTTTTTATTATATCAGATAATTTATCTTCTTTAAACTTATTCACGATATCGAATGCTGTAAGCGTAAGACGTTTATCCATCCTCATGTCCAGGCGCGCCTCGTACTTTATGCTGAACCCCCTGTCCCCTTCTTCTATCTGATAGGAAGATATCCCGCAGTCGAAGATGATCCCGTCCACTTTTTTTACGCCTTCTTTCGAAAGGCCGCTGTCGAGGTGCCTGAAATTATCGTGAAGCAGAGTGAAGGAACCTTCGAAATCCTTCAGGACGGCCCGCGTCTTTTCCAGGGCCGCCTCATCGGCATCGAGGCCGATAAGCCGTCCGCCCGGCGTTATCCTGCCGAGGATCTCCCTGGCGTGCCCCCCTCCGCCAACGGTCGCGTCAACTATCGTCTTCCCCTCTTTAAGATTCAAAGAACTGATGACTTCTTCAAGCATTACCGGTTGATGCACGTCTTGCTGGCTCCGAATACCATTATTATTTTGTCGCTATGTTCAGCTTGCTGCACGTAAATCTCTTGAACATATAATTGTCCATGCCGACATCAGACGGTTCGCAATTAAGGGCCCGCACCTTTCTGAGTCGCTCTATAAAAGTATCTATATTTGCTGTGTACACCGTTACCTTCTTGCCGGACTTTCCGTATCGCGCACCCATATCTTCTCACCTCCTTACGCCGTTTCGCGCCGGACCTACTCTTCCTGCGCCATCAGCCTTTCCGCGATCTCTTCGAACGATCCTTTCGAATTACGGTAGTACTCCTGCCATGCCTCCCTGGCCCAGATCTCTATCCTGTTCGAGACGCCGATGAAGACGACGTCCCGCTTGATCTCCGCGTAGTCCTTAAGATACTTCGGAAGAAGCATCCTCCCCTGCCGGTCGTACTCGATCTGAGACGCGCCGGAGAAGTAGAGCCGGTTGAATTTCCTCGCTTCCGATTTGGTGAATGAGACGGATTTGAACTTTGATTCCTGCGTCTTCCATTCTGTCTCTGTAAATAGAAAAAGGCATTTATCCAATCCTCTTGTAATATAGAATTTCTCTATATCATATTCTTTAAAGGATTCGCGGAACTTGGAAGGTATTATGATCCTTCCCTTCTTATCTATGGTATGTTCAAACTCCCCATAGAACATCTTGACGTTCCTCCCTTTTAAACCACTTTAAACCACTTTGTGCTATAAAGTATACACTACACCCCCCACTTTGTCAATAGTTTAAGAAAGTCGGTATCCTGGAAGACGAAAGAGGGGCAGCACGTTAGTGCTGCCCCTCTTACCTAAGCAGGCCTATAAGCCGGGTTCTGTCCTATCCCGCCTTGCGGCGGAACGAGGCGGTCATCTATCTAGCCCCGCAATTACTTGCGGGATCAAGCGACCTTACCCGGTCAGACATCCCATGAAGGATAGGAACGAGCAATTCCTGATTCTGACCCTATTTGGTCTTGCTCCGCGTAGAGATTGCCTCGTTTCACCCAAATTTGCAAAAGCAAATTTGACTCGTCTCTGTGGCTCTAGATCCTCGCCTTGCGGCGGACGGCCGTTAACCGTTACGCTGCTCCCCGCCTTCGCCAGCTTCTGTTATTCACAGAAGATTGGCTTCGGCGGGTCCTACGAAGCATCCTGTCCCTTTCGGGTTGAATGCGAAGTAGGATTCGGAGCCCGGACTTTCCTCCCCGCCATATTTAGATGGCGAGGCGATCACCCGGCCTGCTTAGATATATCAAAAGAGGCTCGATAAGTTTATCGCCTTATTGGCAAGCTTATCGGCATCCTTATTCTTCGCGCGCTCGATATGTTTTACTTCAAAGCTCTTGAATGTCTTCAGGATAGACACCGCCCTCTCGAACAGCGACCGCATCACGGCGTCTTTGACCTTATACTCTCCGCTCAGCTGACGGGCCACAAGCTCGCTGTCCATATTTATCGTGACCTCCGAGGCGGACAGGTTGGCCATCTCTTCCAGCCCCGCTATGAGGGCGTTGTATTCGGCGACGTTATTGGTCGTCTCGCCGATATATTTGTACACCTCTTTTACCTTCTTCTTCCTGCCGTCAAATATCACCACGCCTATCCCGGCCGGTCCGGGGTTCCCCCTGCTCGCCCCGTCTATATACATCGAAAATTTTCCGCTCATATGTGGTTATATCACTCCTCGCTGTACAATATACGGGCGCAATTGTCACACAGGATAAGGTCGCGCTTCATCCTGATCTCGTTGATCACCTGCGGCGGGAGCACCCTGAAACATCCCTGACACGTATCGTGAGCGACCGGCACCACGGCCAGGCCGTCTTTGCTCTTTATTATCTTTTCGTACTTGTCCAGTATGACCTTATCGACCTTTGACGAGAGGACCGCCCGCCCGGCCTTAAGCTTCTCCGTCTCCGCCCCTATGACCTTCGCCTCTTCCTGGCGCCTCTTCTTCTTTTCGTTGTTTACGGCCTCTTCCGCCTTGATGACCTCTTTCTCTTTCGCGATCTTCTTCTGCTCGGCATCGACCTGGTCGAATATCTTTATTATATCTTCTTCGATGAGAGAATTATCGGCCTTGATCCTGCCGATCTCCTGTTCCATGGCGGTGTACTCTTTGTTCGTCTTTAGCTGATATAGCTGTATCTGCAGCTTCTTTATGCTCCCTTCCTTCGTCTCAAGCTCGACCTCTTTCTCTTTCCTCTTAAGCTGGAGCGTCTTCAGCCCATCCTCCAGGGCCTTCAGCGTATCCATCTTGCCCTTGAACTCTTCGTCCATATTTCTTATTTCGTCCGGTATGGACGCAAGCTCCCGCTCCATTTTCAATATCTGCGTATCGAGCGCCTGCAACTCCACCAGCAGTTTCATCTGTTCTTCAAGGTTTATAACAGCCATAGATAAAAGAATCTCAAGTTAACCTCATTTCTGTGCCGAAAGGACTCTTAGGCAAATTTCTCTGAAATTTGCCACTTCGAATCCTACTCTTCCTATATTTCCTTATTCCGAAAGGGCTCTTTTAAATTTTCTTCGAAAATTTATTGTTTCCCCTTCGGAATAGTTTTGCCGTGCGTATTATACAGCAAAACTTATGGTGGACGCGACAGGATTCGAACCTGTGACCTCTGCGATGTGAACGCAGCGCTCTAACCAGCTAAGCTACGCGTCCCTAGGCAAATTGCAGAGCAATTTGCCACTTCGAAAGCGAAATAATGAATTGTATATTCTCTCTTGAGAATATACAATTCAAAAGAGTGCTTTCGAAGCAACAATGCGGACTCCGCTCTTTTCTGTGTTCCGAAAGGGCTCTTTTAAATTTTCTTCGAAAATTTATTGTTTCCCTTTCGGAATAGTTTTGCCGTGCGTATTATACAGCAAAACTTATGGTGGGCCCGCAAGGACTCGAACCTTGGACCAAGAGATTATGAGTCTCCTGCTCTACCGACTGAGCTACGGGCCCTAAATAACATCTATGAGAAACATCAACCTGTCGGCGAATCCGCCGAAGCACCCCGTAGTTCCCGCATTGATTGCGAAGGCGGAGAGCTACGGGCCCGTAATCGACCTAAGACCTGAATTCACCGCCTCATCGCCGGAGCGATGAGCTTATTGTAAAATCTCTTCGCATCGTCCGAACCGTTTATGTAAGACCACATGAGGCGTATAAGCACGATGCTGCCTACGATCACAAGGATTATCTTAAATGTCCTGACGTTCATTCTGTCGCACCCATTGCCAGGAAGTTCTTCAGTCTCCTCGCCCGGGTCGGGTGACGGAGTTTGCGCAGCGCCTTCGCCTCTATCTGCCGGACGCGCTCCCTGGTGACCTTGAAGACCGATCCTACCTCTTCAAGCGTCCTGGGATATCCGTCGCCTATGCCGAACCTGAGCCGCAGCACCTTCTTCTCGCGCTCGGTCAACGTGTCCAGGACGTCGTCCATCTGCTCTTTCAGCATGGAATATGCCGTGGCGTTCGCGGGCGATACGGCTCGCTTATCCTCTATGAAGTCCCCGAAGTGCGTGTCCCCTTCGTCTCCTATAGGCGTCTGTAGAGATATCGGTTCCTGGGCGATCTTGAGGATGCCGCGCACCTTATCCACAGGCATCCTCATCTTATGGGCGATCTCTTCAGGCGTCGGCTCTTTCCCCTTCTCCTGCACCAGAGACCGCGATATCCTTATCAGCTTGTTGATCGTCTCCGTCATGTGGACCGGTATGCGGATAGTCCGCGACTGGTCCGCTATCGAACGGGTGATCGCCTGCCGTATCCACCACGTGGCATATGTCGAGAACTTGTAACCGCGCTTATGCTCGAACTTATCCACGGCCTTCATGAGGCCTATATTACCCTCCTGGATAAGGTCCAGGAACGAGAGGCCCCTGTTAGTATACTTCTTTGCTATGCTCACTACAAGCCGCAGGTTCGCGGCCACGAGCTCTTTCTTCGCCTTGTTGAACTTCGTCTCTTTCCCTTTTATTATCTTGAAATTTTCTTTTATATCCGCTAAGGGCTCTCCTAATTCGTTCTCTATCTTCCTCTTCCTCTTGAGAAGCCTCGTTATCTCGGTCCTGTTCTTCTTCTTACGGCATCTCGCCAGCTTCTGATCTATACTCGAAAATTCCTCGAGGTCTTCCTCTATCTTTTTGACTATCTCATCGATTACGGGCATCCCCAGGTTCGTCTCTTTGATCAGACGCGCGACCGCGGTCTTATTCCTCGCCTTGCGCAGACCTTCCGCCGCCCTGATAAGCTTCTTCCTCAGGCGCAACCCCTTTATCCTGGGGTCTATGTTCAGGAACTCTTCTATGTTGATCTCATTCTTCAGTATCCTGTTGAGTATGTCGAGGGTCTTGGTCTTTGAGAGCTTGACCTCCATCACCGCGTCCCTGTATTTCTCCTCGGCCTCTTTTATCCTCCCGGCTATCTCTATCTCCTCTTTTCTGGTCAGGAGCGGTATCTGCCCCATCTGCCGGAGGTACATCTTCACCGGATCGTCCACCTGGACGACTTTCGACGTCTCTTCCTTTGCCGCCTCTTTCTTCTCTTCTACCTCTTCTTCCTCAAGCAGCTTCTCTTTGGCAACATCCTCCTCGTTGTCGACGAGCTTGATATTTTCGTCGCCGAGGATCCCCAGTATCTCGTCTATCTCTTCCGAGGAGACGATATCCACGGGCAGGATGTTGTTTACCTCCTCGAACGTCAGGTGCCCTTTCTCTTTGCCCAGGGCTATCAATTCGGAAAGCTCCTTGAAACGTTTCTTTGCGCGGGCAGGGTCCTTCGCCGGAGAGGCCGATTCCTTTTTAGGCGCGGCGGCCAGCTGCCTTATCCTTCCGCGCGGCCTCTTCTTCATGGCGGGCCTGCTCCTTCGGGACACCTTCTTAGCCCTTCTTGACTTGGTCTTTTTCATCATCCCCTGCTTATCTTAACAAGGTCGTTATATTCCACGACGAGTTTTCTCACGCCTTCCTCGTCTTTCAGATCATGCGCGGCCTTTATTGCCGTCTGAATAGCGCCGAGGCGCTCCTTTATGTTGTCTCTCTTTATCCTGGCTATGCAATCGGCGAGCGTCCTCTCTTTGTCTTCGAGGACTTCCGAAATATTCACCGCCTCCGATATCAGGGCGGCTGCCGCTGGGCTGTTATCCAGATAACTTATCACCTTTGCCGGCGTGATCGCGCCCTTCTCGTCATACAGGTCAAATACCGCCTTCACGGAATCCCTTACGGTCTGGTCCCTGAATTCATCCGGAGACAACGACTCCTTGGCCCTCCCGACCATCTTCTCCCCTTCAAGCAGGATCGCCAGCACCATCTTCTCGGCAGTCGCCTCTGTGGCAACGCTGTTCCCCGCTATCTCCGCGGTATACCTGCTCTCGGCATAGTCGGGTTTCACTTTTTTCAGTTCGGTCCTTATGGATTCTTCATCCAGCGAAAGCCGTTCGGCGAGTTTCTTGACAAGGTCGGACCGCACAACGGCGTTCTGTATCTTCGATATCGTAGGGAGCATCTCTCCCACCACCTTCGCCTTACCCTGTATGCTCCGGATATCCACCCTGCCCTTAAGTTTATCGAACTTATATTCAAAAAGGTTCTTTGCCGACTTCACCAATCCGGTAAACTCCTCGGCGCCGAATTTCCGTATATACCCATCGGGGTCAAAACCGGCGGGCAGCTCTGCTATGTAGACGTTGACGCCCTCGGTTATGAAAAGGTCGAGGTTCCTCAGGCTTGCCGCCTCCCCGGCTTCATCCGGATCGTATACCATTATGACCGTGCCGGCGAAACGCTTAAGGAGCTTTATCTGGTCCACCGTAAGCGCGGTCCCGAGAGTCGCGACGATATTCTTCACCCCGGCCTGATACGGCACGATGAAATCGAGGTAACCCTCGACTATAAGCGTATACCCCTCTCTCTTGATCTGTTCTTTACTGAGATTCAGCCCGTACAGATTCTTACCCTTGGAATAGATATACGTCTCGGGTGAATTTATATACTTGGGGAGGCTTGCATCAAGCACACGGGCGCCGAACCCCAGGACCCTCTCCCTGATATCGCTTATCGGGAATATGACCCTCTTCCTGAACCTGTCGTAATAGGTCCCTCTTTCGCTGTTCTTTATCGCAAGTCCGGCCTTTTCAGCCGATATCTCGCTTATCCCCTTCTTCTTCAGGAAACCGAGAAGGCCGTCCCATGAATCCGGGGCCAACCCGAGCTTGAAGGCCCTGGCCGTCTCTTCTCCTATGCCGCGCGACGCCAGGTACTCTCTCCCGGCCTTGTTCTGCGTAAGCGAGGCGCTGAAAAACTGGCACGCCAGCTCATTTATCGCATAGAGCTGGTTCGCAAGGGACGTAAGTTCCTTCCTCTGGCCGCCCGTACGCGGGATAGCTATCCCCGCTTTGGACGCGAGCGTCTCCACCGCTTCGGGAAATTCTATATTCTCGTATCTCATCAGGAACGAAAAGACGTTCCCCCCTGCGCCGCATCCGAAACAGTGATATATCTGCTTATCCGGGCTGACCACGAAAGAAGGGGTCTTCTCGTTGTGGAAAGGACATAACGCCTTGTAATTTCTCCCCAGCTTCTTGAGAGGGATGTGCCGGGAGATCACCTCTACTATATCAACCTTCTCCTGCACCTGATCGATTATGCTATCTGGTATCGCCATAGAGAGACACTGACAAGATGTCCTTTCGTATATTATCTTTTCACCCTGATGAACCCGGAACAGGGTATTATCTTAAGGAGGCCCGCCTTCTTCTCAAGGCTGTCCAGAAGGAGATTCAATCCCAGCGTATCGCTCGCTATGTGGCCTGCGATCACGATATTTATGTGCTCTTCCTTTGCGTTCTTGAAATGCTCTTCGCTAAGGTGCATAGCCACTATCGTCCCGACCCCGGCCTGGGACAAACGGCCGAATATGCGCTTGGGGCCTTCGGTGCCGCCCGTCATATCCACAAATACCTTGCCGGCCTTCTTATCGGGATCTCCGACCAGTATCCTGGGGCCGGCGTTCTTCTTAAGGCCGTCAAAATATTCCGGTATGCCCTTCAGCATGGCGAGCACATGCGAAAGTTTCGCGGGCCTTTTTGTATCGAACATCCTCTGCAGGTGATCGGTCACATGATTATCGGCCGGCGTATGGACACACATATACGGTATGCCTAAAAGCCGCGCTACGTCAACGCTCCTGGAATGGTTAGCCGGAGAGACCGCCCTCTGCACCTCTGCTATGCGGTCTTTCAGCATGCTCTTACCGATATCCATAGGTATGCCGAGCTTATTAAAGACCGCCTCCTGGATATGCATCACGTCGTAAAATGCCGCCCACGCCGCGCCCTCGGGATGGTGCGCCATCACAAGGTCTATATCCTCTCCTCTTTCGCTCAGGCGGTCAGCCGCAAGTATCTCGCCCACCTCCATGTCTATCCCTACCATTACGGTCTTGATATCCTCTTCGGGCGCGCCGTACAGTATCCTTGTGTCGGCGTATGGGTTCCATAATCTCTCCCTGTCGAAAGCCCGCCTGTCGGCCCCCTTTGACTTCAGGAACTCTTTCCTGGCCGCCTTAAGCGCTTCGTTTATCTCTTTTCGCGTCCGGGGGTCTTTATCGATGCCTCTCTTGACGCTGAATTTATATATATCGGCTAACTTCATGCTGAACCCTCCGTTACTGCTGCACCTTCTCCCACTCAGCCGTCTTCTTTTTCTTGCTCGTCTCTGCCGGGGCTATCGACTTGTCTGACGCAAGGGCTTTTACAAGCGCCTCCTTGCTGACCGGAGATCCGCCCATCCTGATCGCAGGCAATAGCCGTGACGCCTTTTCATATATCTCCGGCCCAACCCTCAGTATATGCATACCGGTCAGCGACTTATCGCGTATCGACCATTGGAGATACGGTAACGGCAGGAGCACCATGGTCATAAGGACAAGGCTCGCTATCACAAAAGACCTTGCCACGCCGAAGATGAACCCCCCGGATCTTTCTATCAACGGGTTCCACTGGACCTTGATTATCTTATCCAATATGACCCTTACCAGCTTGAATAGATATCCTGTGCCGACGGCGAGCGCTAAAAAGCTTACAAAGTTACATATATCTATCGGTATTTTAAGAAAATTCTGACAAAGAAATGAACCTATCTTATCATAATAATGGAGGCAGAATATGACACTCGCGAGCGCCGTTATAAAAGGGAATATCTCGTGGCTCAGCCCCTCGCTAAACGCAACGTAACTTATTCTCATTACTATAATTACGACTAAAATATCGATCCAGTTTATACTCTTCAATATCTCCATGGCACCCTTTTGGATTTTAGATATGGGGAAACTTTTAAAGTTTATCACATAATCGGCAGATTGTCAAGGGAGGGCCGTGCTGAGGGTGGGTAATAAAAAAGAGGCCCTTATCATTATCCAGCAAGGACCTCTTTTTTCGGTTATAGTCGCCTTTACGCGTGATTTAAACGCGATCTCGTGAACCTGGCCTCGACTGCAGCCATATCCCTCGCGATCTCGTTGTACATCCTCTTTGCCTTCCTGTACATCATATACTTCGACATCTTCCTGCCTGCCATCCCATAAAGCCGCCTCGTGCTCGTATAAGGCATACTCCCCTCCTTTTTTGTCCTATTTCGGTAATGAAACCCTTGTGAAGCTGACCTTGAAAGAGTTCATAAAAGCTATGGTGAATATCTTGTTATCCGCGACCGCATAGAACGTGCCGGATATCTTGCATATCACCTTATCCAGGCCATGACCTTCATTGTGTTCTTTAAGCACATGGAATTGCCTTCTGCGTATCTCTCCGCCGTGGTTCTGCACCTCCATCCATTTTTTGAAGTTTGTCGCCTCGCTGAGACGCGTGATCTCCTTTATATAATAAAAAGATCTCCGCTCCGTCCGGGCGACAACGCCGTCCCTCTCGAAGATCTCTTTCAGGGAGATATTCTTCACCCTGCTGGGGATCGATGTCAGTTCCTTGAACATTACCTCTCTCATTGAAGTTCTCCTCAATACTTTTTAAAACTATTTAATTACTCCTCTAAAAAATAGTCCTTTTCATGGACCTTATTTGGCTCAACTCAAATATACCCTACTATTTAGGGAGAGTCAATAACCTATATATAACTTTTTTATATTTTAACAAGAGACCTTAGGTCTACCCCCTTTTATAAGCGCCTTCAGGTGGGGTTCCAGTTCCTCGAGCTTTAGCTCCTTCATCTCTCCCGTCTTACGGTCTTTAAGCTCTACCGCATTCTTCTTCGCATTCCTCTCCCCTACTACTATCTTAAGGGGTACCCCTATCAGGTCTCCGTCCTTGAACTTCACGCCGGCCGATTCGTTCCTGTCGTCGAAGAGGACGTCATGACCGGCCTTCTTCAATTTCGCGTATACCTCTTCCGACACCTCTTTGACTTTCTTACTGTCGATATTGAGCGCGATTATCAATACCTGATACGGCGCGATCGAAAGGGGCCATATGATACCGTCTTTGTCATTACTCGTCTCTATGAGGCTTGCCGCTATGCGGTTGACCCCTATCCCGTAACACCCCATGATCATAGGTTTTTCGGCGCCGTCTTTATCCAAAAACTTCGCTCCCATTGCATCCGAGTACTTGGTCCCGAGCTTGAAGGTATGTCCGATCTCTATCGAGTGGCGTATCTCTATGGCTTTACCGCAGGCCGGGCACGGGTCGTCCGCCCTTATCATGCGAAGGTCCGCAAATTCCGTCAGCTCGAAATCGCGTCCTGTATTGACGTTTATGAGATGCGTGTCTTTTTTATTGGCGCCCGTAATGAAGTTCATCATATTCCTCACGCTCTCATCCGCGACTATGCGCACGCCCTTCAGCCCCACCGGGCCGGCGTAACCTACCGGTGAACCGGTCGTCTCTTCGATGGTCTTCTGGTCGGCAAGCCCCAGCGCCGCGCACTTAAGGTAATTTTTAAGTTTCGTTTCGTTCGCGTCGAGATCCCCCCTGATGAGCAGGGCGACCGTCTTATCGTCCGCTTTGTAGATGAGCGTCTTGACCAGCCGCGAGGTATCGACTTTTAAAAGTTCCGACACCTTCTCTATAGTAGTTATATCCGGCGTCTCGACCTCCGTTATCGGCATCTTCTTTTCGGTTTTCGGTTTTCGGTTTTCGGTTTTCGGCCTGCATGCCGCTACCTGTGTGCTCGCTGCGTATTTACATTTCTGACACATTACTATCTCGTCTTCGCCCGCCTCCGACGGGACCATAAATTCGTGGGAGATATTTCCGCCCATGATCCCGGGATCCGCCTCTACCGGTATATAAGGGAGGCCGCACCTTTCGAATATGGCGCAATAGGCATCGTACATCTTCTTATAGCTCTTCTCCATACCTTCGATATCACGATCAAAACTGTAGGCATCCTTCATTATGAACTCGGACGTACGCATTACACCGAAACGCGGACGCGGCTCATCCCTGAATTTCGTCTGTATCTGGTAAAGGATCAGGGGAAGGTCTTTGTAGGATTTGGCGTTATGGGCGACCAGGTTCGTCACAATCTCTTCATGCGTAGGCCCCAGGACCAGCTCCTTGCCGTGCCTGTCTTTGAATTTTATCAGGACGTCTCCCAGGAGATCATACCTCGCTGTCGTCTTCCATAGTTCGGGCGGATGGATGGCCGGGAGCAGAAGCTCCTGCGCCCCTTTTGCGTCCAGCTCTTCCCGGATCACAGCGCCTATTTTGTTCAACACACGGACGCCGAGCGGGAGATACGAATAAGCCCCCGATATGAGCTTCCTTATGAAACCGCCCCGTACCATAAGCTTATGGCTTATGACTTCCGCGTCCTGCGGATCTTCTTTAAGTGTAGGTATGAATGCCTCGGTCCAGCGCATATTCTCCTTCCTGTATGTTATCCTGCTATGGGCTATGAGCTTTGGGCTATGAGCTTTAAAATCCCTTTTACAAAATCCTTCTCTTTCAGCCGTTTCAGGATCTTTCCGTCCCTGAACAGTACCCCCGAACCCTTCCCTGCCGCGATGCCTATATCGGCCTCCCTCGCCTCTCCCGGTCCGTTCACCTCGCACCCCATGACTGCAATGGTCAGGGGCTGTGGGCCGTGGGCTTTGGGCTTTGGGCTTTGGGCCGTGAGCTTTCTTTCCAACTCTCTGACGATCCGCCCGAGATCGACCTGGCAGCGGCCGCAGGTCGGGCATGATATGATATCGTGGCCGAATCTACGAAGGCCCACCGCGCTCAATATCCTGCGCGCCGCGATGACTTCATCTACCGGGTCAGCCGTGAGCGAAACACGTATCGTGTCGCCTATGCCGTCCAGGAGAAGCGTTCCTATCCCGATGGAGGATTTGACTATCCCGGAATCATGGGGTCCAGCCGCAGTGACACCGAGATGGAGGGGATAATCGCACCGCGCCGCTATCCGGCGATAGGCATCGATGGTCGACACGACATCGGACGCCTTGAGAGAGATTATTATATCATAAAAATCCATCTCTTCAAAGAGTTTGACATACCGAAGCGCCGCCTCAACAAGTCCAGAAGCGACGTTTTTCCCGTGGACCGTGGACCGTGGACCGTGGACCGGAAGGACCGACCCCGAATTGACCCCTATGCGGATCGGTATCCCCGCCCTCTTTGCCGACCGCACGACTTCCCTTATCTCGTCGACCTTACGCATATTCCCGGGATTGAGCCGTATCTTATCCGCTCCCGACTTGATCGATTCCAGAGCGAGGCGATGATCGAAATGTATGTCCGCGACGACCGGGATATCTGTACGCCTCTTGATCTCCTTAAGCGCCTTCGCGTCATCCGGGTCTTTTACAGCAAGGCGCACTATCTCGCAGCCTGCCTTCTCGAGTGCCTTTATCTGCCTGACGGTATCTTCGAGTGACGATGTCTTCGTCTTGGTCATCGACTGTACCGAAACGGGCGCATCGCCGCCTACCTTCACGCCGCCAACCCTGACGACCCGGCATCTCCTCCGCTTTATCATCGTTTGAACCACCCGCCCATCTTTTCCGCTATCCTGAAGTTCATGATGTCGTTGTAAAAGACGAAGACCGTAAGAAGTATGAGTAGGCTCACGCCCACGTTGGCTATCATCTCCTGTGACCTTGCCGAGAGCGGTTTGCCCCTGACCTTTTCGAGCGCCAGGAATATTATGTGCCCACCGTCCAGCACCGGCAGCGGCAGAAGGTTGAATATCGCCAGCGAGGCGCTCAGTATCCCCATCAGATGCAGGAGGTATATGAGGCCGAGCTCGGCAGCCTTGCCGGTGATCACGAATATCCCTATAGGCCCTGTCATCGATTCCTTGAAAGAGAGCTGCCCGGTGATTATGGCAAAGAGCGACTTGTACGTTATGGCGGTGAGATGCATCAGCTTGACCCACCCCTTGCCGAAAGATTCGAACAGGCCGTATCTGATCTTCTCTATCTTCTGCGACGGCGAGATCCCCACGAGCGCTATCTTCGTCTCCTTACCGAAAATATCCTTCGTCTTCCGCACCACCGGTCTTATCTCAACGCTGGAGATGCTATCCCCCCTCTGCACGGAAAGGGTCAGGACGCCGTCGACCTGGCGGTGTATTATCTCCGTCATGTCTTCCCAGTACTTCACCGGCCTGCCGTTCACAGCCGTTATCCTGTCGCCGACCACAAGGCTCCCCTCGGCAGGGTATCCTTTCAAAAGGCCGCCCACCTCCGTAGTGAGCGTCGGGTTCCCGAACATGAATATGACGGAAAATATAAGGAACGCGAGAAAGTAATTGAGGAGGGGCCCGGCAAATATTATGGCGAACCTTTCGGACACCTTCTTCGACATGAATTCCCACTTCTGATGCGTAATAGCTTCACCCGGTTCGTCGCCTGCCATCTTGACGTACCCGCCGAGAGGGACCAGCGATACGAGGTATTCCGTATCTCCCCTCTTCACCGAGAATAGCTTCGGCCCGAAACCGAAAGAAAATTTTTCGACCCTGACACCGCACCGTTTTGCCGCTATGAAGTGGCCTAATTCATGCACAAGGACCAATATGCTCAATACAACAAGGAACGAGATTAATGATAACAAAGTCGTCGCGCCTCCTCCCGCGCCCACTCCCCGGCTTCGATGATATCGTCGAGAGTGGGGTCTTTTATATTTTTATGCCTGGCCATCACCTTTTCTATTATACAGGGGATCCCGGAAAATTCTATACTGCATTTCAGATATGCCGCCACCGCCTCTTCGTCGGCTACGCTTAAGGCCGCCGGTTGCGTGCCGCCTCTCCGGGCCGCCTCACGCGCCAGGCCGAGACACGGGAATCTCCCGGTGTCCGGCTTCATGAAAGTGAGCGGACCTGATCTCAGGAGGTCCAGCCGTTTTGCCTTACTCCCGGAACGCGAAGGGTATGTCAACGCGTACTGTATCGGTATCCGCATATCCGGCACCCCAAGCTGGGCGAAGACGGTCCCGTCTACCAGCTCGACCATGGAATGCACTATCGCCTCCGGGTGTATCAGTATATCTATAGAGCTCTCCGGCACCCCGAAAAGGTGGTGGGCCTCTATCACCTCCAGGCCCTTATTCATCATCGTGGCGGAATCTACGGATACTTTCCTGCCCATGCGCCATTTCGGATGTTTCAGAACGAACTCGCGCGAAAGCGAATCGAACTTTGACCCTGGTATATTCAAAAGAGGCCCTCCGCTGCCGGTCATGTAGACCTTCCTCAGGGACCCGCGTTTCCCTTCGAGGCATTGAAAGATGGCGCTGTGTTCGCTGTCGACAGGCACGATCTCGACTTTATGATCACGGGCAAGTTTCATCAGTATCGAGCCGCCGCTCACAAGCGCTTCCTTATTAGCAAGGGCGACCTTCTTCCCGTGCTTTATGGCGCGCGCCAGCGGGACGAGACAATGGTTACCGCTTACGGCAAAGAGTATCCTGTCTGCATCGCTTCTCGAAACTATTTCGGTAAGGCCGCGGGGGCCGTACACCACTTTTGTGGAAGACGGGACCATGCACCTTATACGCCCTGCCGCCTGGGCGCTGCCGACACATATGATCCCGGGCCGGAAACGCCTTGCCTGCGCCGCGAGGAGGTCTACGCTGGAATCCGCGGAGAGCGCCGACACCTTAAGGTCATCTTTGAGATCCTTTATCACTTCCAGCGCGTTGGTGCCTATCGAACCGGTAGATCCGAGTATGGCTATCCGCTCTTTCATCGTATCACTACTTTCATATAGAAATAGAATATGGGCGCGGTGAAGAGAAGACTGTCGATCAGGTCCAGGAAACCGCCGAAGCCGGACAACCCGGTGCCGGAGTCCTTCGCTTCGCAATCGCGTTTGATGAGGGATTCCGCAAGATCACCGACCTGTGCCAGTATGCCGAGGAGCGCCCCCAGGGTGAGCAGGTGGGTATAAGAAAAACCCGGGAGGTAGGCCTTGCTTGCCACTGCGCTCGCCACACTGAAGATAAGACCGCCTACCGTGCCTTCTATCGTCTTCTTGGGACTTATCCTGGGTATCAGGTTATGCTTACCGGCAGACGTCCCCACAAGGTAAGCGCCTATATCCCCCATCTTCGTGGTAAGCACCAGGAACGCCACAAGGAGCGTCCCCTGAGGTAGGAATTTTATCTTTATGAAGAATGAGAAGAACCATGCTATGTACAGCAGGCCAAACATCGTCACGGCAATGCTAGTGAGCGCCTGTGAGCTATCGCGCCTTATGAATTGCAGGACAAATATAAAAAGGCACGCGAAGACGATGAAGAAAGGCTCTATATCGAAGTAGCCTTCCGTGCCCATCTCCAGGTATACGATGACGGGTATAAGCATACCTATCGTGACCGCAAGATACTTATAGACGGAGACGCCTTTCTTCTCTACAAGAGAGAAGAATTCGGACAGGGCGAATCCTACCATAATAGACGCAAGCAGCGCGAAGACCCAGTTGGGGAAGAAGAACATTATGATGGCTACAAGGGTCACTATCAATATCGATGTCACTATCCTCTTCTCAAGCATAGAATTAAGCGCCGAACCTCCTCTCCCTGGTCCCGTATTCAGATACCGCCTTTTTGAGGTCGCTCTTTTTAAAATCCGGCCACAATTTCTTCATGAAATAAAGCTCCGAGTAGGACAGTTGCCACAGCAGGAAGTTGGATATCCTGGATTCGCCGGAAGTCCGTATCATGAGATCCGGGTCGGGCAGGTCTTTCGTGTACAGGTTCCGGGAAAAGAGTTTTTCATCTATAGAACCGATGGGCGTCTTACCTTCCGCCACATCGGCAGCGATCGAACGGACCGCGTCGATCATCTCCGTCCTGCTGCCGTAATTGAGCGCCAGGTTAAGTATGAGGCCCGTATTATCCTTTGTCGATCGGATCATCTTCTCCAGCTTTACCTGTGTGGCCTGCGGCAAGGCGTCTATACGGCCTATTACCGAAAAACGTATATTGTTCTTATTGAATTTGTCCGCCTCCCTGTCGAGATATTCATCCAGGAGCATGAAGAGGCCCTCTATCTCCCTCTTGGGCCTTTTCCAGTTCTCCGTGGAGAAGGTGTACAGGGTCAGGACTTTTATGCCCAGCTCACGCGCCCCTTCTATCGCCTGCTCGGCCGCTTTTACGCCGGCGCGGTGCCCGGCAAGTTTAGGCAGATGCCGCCTTTCGGCCCACCTCCCGTTCCCGTCCATTATTATCGCGACGTGCTGAAGCATAATTACTGCCCCCGAAACCGCTTCTAACGACAAAGGGGGACTACGTTTTCCCGCAATCCCCCGTCGTTATATTGTATGCGCGCATTTATGATATTACGCGATTATTTTATTGACGCTTCCTGCTCCGCGGCCTTCGCCTCTTCCTCTGCCTTGGCCGCGTCCGATATCTTTGCCTGATCGTTCTCGTAAGAGCTCTTCGTTATCTCTTTCGGGAGTATGACTATCTCCACCCGCCGGTTCCTGGACATGCCCTCTTTGGTATCATTGGAGGCGACCGGCCTGTATTCGCCGTACCCGATGGCGGAAAGCCTCTGGGGCTCTATGCCGCACACGTCTATAAGATAATGGAGTACGCTCGTGGCACGCGCAGTGGATAATTCCCAGTTCGACTTCCACCCGGAACGCCTTATAGGCATGTTATCGGTATGCCCCTCTACGCCTATATTCCTGTCAGGAAGTTTCTCCTTTATCACGGAAGAGACCCTGTCCAGGACGGAATGGGAGTCGTTCTTGAGCTGCGCCTTGCCGGAATCGAAGAGTATCTCATCGGCCATGGTGATGATAAGGCCCCTGGAGGCCAATTCGAGCAGGATCTGTTTATCCCTGATCTCATTTGCGAGCCGGTCCTCCAGCATCTTCCTCGCCTCTTCCAGCTCATTCACCTCGCTGGTAAGTTTCTTTATCTGCTTCTCCTGTTCCGGTTTTCCTTTATAGAAATTGACCGCGCATCCCGAAGAGACGAATGCAACGAATATCGCGGCCGCACACAATGCCATAATACGCTTCATAAAGAGATCCTCCCGTTGGACTGTCTCATAGTACCACCCTGATTTTTCAAAGTCAAGGCCGTCATGCGGGGGCGCAATACGGGAAAGGCCGAGGGCGCTTCCCTATGCCCCCTTTTTAAATGTCTGACCCCTCTCGGACCCGACCGATATGAGGACTATCCTGGTCCCGACGAGCCCCTGTATCCTCTTCAGATAGGCCTTTGCGTTACGCGGGAGCATAGAGTATGAAGTTATGCCGGTCGTATCCTTTTTCCATCCGGCCATCTCCTCATAAACCGGTTCGCAACCGCTCAGGACCTTCATGTCCGACGGGAATTCCTTATACGTCTTTCCGCCGTACCTGTAAGAGGTGCATACCTTTATCGAGTCGAGCTCGTCCAGTACATCGAGCTTCGTGACGACTATCTCCCCTATGCCGCTAACCCTGACCGAATGGCGCACTATGACGCTGTCAAACCATCCGCACCGCCTGGGCCTTCCGGTGGTAGCGCCGAATTCCTTCCCTTTTTCCCGTATCTTATTCATAAGGTCTTTGGAAAATTCGGTCGGGAACGGCCCCTCGCCGACCCTCGTCGTATAGGCCTTCACGACGCCGACGACCTTGTCGATCTTTGTAGGGCCGACGCCCGTGCCGGTCGACGCGCCGCCCGCCGTGGAGTTGGACGAGGTCACGAACGGATAGGTCCCGTGGTCTACGTCCAGGAGCGTCCCCTGCGCCCCTTCAAAGAGGATCTTCTTACCCGACTTCACCGCATCATCCAGGAGAAGCGTCGTATCGCAGACGTACTCTCTTATATCTTGCGCATATCCCGAATACTCTTTATAGATGTCATCGTAAGAAAATCCGTCGATGCCGTAAATCTTCGTAAATATAGCGTTCTTCTCATCCAGGTTGCTCTTAAGCTTCTCGCGGAAGACGTCCTTATTCAGGAGGTCCACGAACCGTATGCCGGACCTGGCAACCTTGTCGGCATAACACGGCCCGATGCCTTTTTTGGTCGTACCTATCTTTCCCCGCTTCTCCTCCTTGAGCTCATCAAGCTTCCTGTGATAAGGGAATATGATATGGGAATTTTCGCTCAGGAGGAGACGGCCCTTCACGCTGATCCCTTTCGACCCCAGCATCCTTATCTCTTCCAGGAATGCCCTGGGATCGACGACCACACCGTTCCCGATGACACACATCTTCCCTTTATGAAGTATGCCTGAAGGCACCAGGTGGAGTATAAATGAGTCCTCTCCTATCACGACAGTATGGCCGGCATTATTGCCGCCCTGATATCGCACTATCAGATCGGCCTTTGCCGCAAATATATCGATGACCTTCCCCTTACCTTCGTCTCCCCACTGCGCACCAACTATTACTATGTTCGGCATATATTTACCTTTATATTTAACGTCTCTGCGTCGCCTGCGGTATCTGAGGCGGCCTCGGAGGAGGCTGAACGGGCGCGGGTGTCACCGGCGGCGGAGCGGGCGGCTGCATGATCTTCGGAGGGGCAGGCGGCGTGGTCGGTGTCGAGATGCGCGTGGCCTGGATACGCTGTGCCTGCGCGATCACTTCGAGCTGCTGGGAGATGTTCTGGGCCCGTATCTGGTTCGCCGCCTGATTTACCCTGATCAGTATCTTCTTCACGGCTTCCTTATCCAGCTCTTCAAGCGGTGTCGGCTTTCCGTTGACCATATACGATATCGACTCTTTGCCTTCCGCGTCTTTAGCCGTTTTAAGTTCCGGGATATAGCTTAATATCTCCCTTTCGAATTCGAGCGTTCCGCTGATGCGTTTTATCATGTCTTCCTTGCTCAGTTCCGCCTTGCCCGGGTCCGGGGCAAGGGCCGCATCTTCGTCGGAAATGACTATTTTGGCCGGCTGGGGTTGCGGGGCGGCGGCAGGCTTCCCGGGGGTTAAAGGCGTTTTGGCAGACACCGCGCTGCTCTTATTCCCGGTGAGCTTCTTCCATAACCTGGGTATAAGCCCTTCCTTTTCGGTCTGGGCCAGGACGACCGCCGGCAACAGGACCAGGACAGCTACCGCCGGAATCAATGGACTCTTTTTCATAAATACCCTACGGGGCCATCGTGAAGATCTTCTTCGCTATGTCCGGATATCTGGCTATGAACCTGAGCTCATCTTCTGTCAACGGCTCTTGCGTATGGACGTTGGCATATCTCACAAGCTCGAGGATCTTGGTAGCCTCTTTCTCGTCCTTGAACTTTATTTCGAGTTTCTCATATACGTTCCTGAAACCTTTTATGCCGCTGTATTCACCGGCCGTGATCTGCCTCCCGGTCTCTATGATCTCTGGCTCGCCCCTCCCCAGGGATTCGTAATCGTACAGCTCGTAGTTCCTACGGTCCTTGAGGGCGCCGTCGGCGTGTATCCCGGATTCATGCGCGAACGCATTCGCTCCGACGCCCGGCTGGTTTACCGGTATCGGTACGCCGAAAGCGTAGGAGGCATACTTCGCGATCTTCCACGCGTGCGAAAGTTTTATATTCTCGTCAAGCACATACCTGTCCTTGAAACCGCTCGAATACTTTAACGCAAGTATCACGCTTACAAGGTCCGCGTTCCCCGCGCGTTCGCCCATGCCGTTGACCGTCGTATTTATGTATGCGTCCACCCCGCCGTCTATGGCGGCCTTTGCGCCTGCCACGGAACAGGCGACGACCATGCCGAGGTCGTTATGGCAATGCAGTTCCAGGGGTATCTTCACCTCTTCCGCCAGTATCTTTACGCGCTCATAGATGGTGAAAGGGTCGTCATAGCCAAGGGTATCACAGTACCGTATCCTGTCCGCCCCGTGCTTTTTGGCGGCCCTGGAGAACTTTATGAGGTAGTCGATGTCGGTCCTGGACGCGTCCTCCGCGTTCACGCCGACGAACTCTATCCCGAGCCTCTTAGCCGTGTCTACCGCATCCGTCATCATCTTTATCACGTCGTCTTTCGAGAATTTTCCGAGGAATTTCCCCTGTATCATCTGGTTGGACGTCGAGATCGACAGGTTCAGGTTCTTCACCCTGGTCACGGCGCATGCCTTTTCGACATCTTCCCGTATGGCCCGGACCCATCCGCTCAGGACGATCGGCTTCAGGAAACCGATCCTGGCAAGCTCCAGGTTGGCATTCAGGTAATTCGTCTCGTGGCGCGTGACCGGGAAACCGAATTCCGACTGAGATACACCCATCTCATTCAGGTATATGTTTATCATCGTCTTCTGCAGTTTCGCGAGGCCCAGCCTCGACGTCTGCACGCCGTCCCTGTTCGTGACATCTACTATTCGTATCTTATGCTCTTTTTTCATGCGTATCTCCGTATCTCCTCCGCACGCTTCCGCGTGCTGTATCTGCTACAGTTTGACCAGCTTGACTTCCTCTATATTATTCGCCTTGCGGATCTCATCCAGCACCTTTTTCGAGACCTCGCTGTCGACATTCAGTACCGTGATGGCCCTTCCTCCCTTATCCTCGCGGCCGAATGACATGCCGGCTATATTTATCTTGTTCTTGCCGAGGATGGTCCCTATCTGCCCGATGATGCCGGGAACGTCCTTATTGAAGACGACGAGCATGTAGCCCTGGGGCACGCAGTCGACATAGAACTCGTTTATCTTCACGATCCTGGGGTCGACCTTGGTGAACAAAGTCCCGCTTATCGAGTTGGTGGTCTTTTCCGTCTCGACCTCTACCCATATCAGGCTTGCGAAGTCCTGGACTTCGGCCGTCTTGGTCTCTATGATATTTATGCCCCGCTCCTTCGCTATGACAAGGGCGTTGACAAAATTTATCGTCTCCTGCAGTATAGGCGTAAGCATGCCTTTAACCAGGGACACGGTAAAAGGCGCAAGGTCGTATTTTATGATATCGCCTACATATCTTATCTTCACGCGCTTGATGTGCCCGTCGGCAAGCTGGGAGTGCATAGAACCTATGTTCTCGGCAAGCTTGAGATACGGTTCGATCGTTCTGAGTATCTCGGAATCTACGCACGGTATATTCACGGCGTTCCTTATACAGCGGTTCAGGAGTATGTCCTTTATGGTATTGGCTACGTCGATCGCCACATTCACCTGCGCCTCTTCCGTGGACGCGCCCAGATGCGGGGTCAGCACCACCTTATCAAGCTTCAGAAGCTTCGAGTCCTTCGGCGGCTCCTTTTCATAGACATCGAGGGCGGCGCCGGCTATCTTACCGGCCTCTATGGCCCTGGAAAGAGCCCCTTCATCTATGATCCCTCCGCGGGCGCAGTTGATGATCCTCACGCCCTTCTTCATTATATCGAATTCTTTATCGGAGACGATGCCCTTCGTCTCTTCGGTGAGCGGAGTGTGGACCGTAATATAATCCGCTTCTTTAAAAAGTGTCTTAAGGTTTACCGATTCTATTCCCAGTTCCTTCGCCTTCTCCAGCGAAAGATACGGGTCGTACGCGACGACGCGCATATCGAAACTGAGCGCGCGCCTTGCGACCTCGGTACCTATCCTGCCAAGCCCCAGGATGCCGAGCGTCTTTCCGTACAACTCCACGCCCATGAATTTCTTGCGCTCCCACTCGCCCTTCTTCATGGAACAGTCGGCCTGGGGGATGTTCCTTGAGAGGGCAAGCATCATCGACATCGTATGCTCCGCCGTCGAGATGGTATTCCCGCCCGGCGTATTGACTACGATGATGCCCTTCTTAGAGGCAGCCTCTACGTCCACGTTGTCGAGCCCTACACCGGCCCTGCCTATGACCTTAAGCCTGTCGGCGGCCTCTATTATCTCCCTGGTGACCTTCGTCCCGCTCCTGACGGCAAGGGCATCGTAGTTCTTTATCGCCTTCTTCAGCTCGTCGGGGGTGAGCTTGGTATTTACGTCTACCTTGAACTCCTTCTCCTTCTCAAGGATATCGACCGCCTCTTTGGAAAGAGAATCGCTGATCAGAATTTTGAACGGCATATAAATCTCCTTTGATAAATTCGTTTCGCCTTATTTTTTCGATAAGATATTCTTCGCCGCATCCACGCCGGCACCCGGTTTGAACTTATGACCCAGCTTTGCAAGTCCCTGTTCCAGCGCCTTGACCGCCTCGACCGTATGTTCCTCGTCGATCCCGCCCATGTGGGCAACCCTGAATATCTTCCCTTTCAGCTGCTCCTGGCCGCCGGCGAAAGTCACGCCGAATTCGGTCTTCAGTATCTTTATGAGGGCGTCGGCATCCATCCCCTCCGGGGTCTTCACTCCCGTAACGGCCGATGACGGCGACCTGGAGAATATCTCCAGGCCCAGCGCCCCTGCCGCGCTGCGGACCGCCATGGACATATTCCTGTGTTCCCTTATCACGCTGTCGATCCCTTTTTTATTGATCATCTCTACCGCCTTCTTCAGGCCGATGACGAGCGTGATCGCCGACGTGAACGGCGTGTCGGTATCGAGGTACGATTTCTTGTACTTTTTGAAATTGAAATAGAACTTGGGCAGTTTCGACGTCTCTACCGATCTCCACGCCTTCTGGCTCACCGTACAGAAAGCAAGCCCAGGCGGTATCATAAGCCCCTTCTGAGAACCGCATATCGCTATATCGACTCCCCAGGCATCATTTTCGAAATCGTCTGCCCCGAGGCCGCTTATCACGTCGACCACGAGCAGGGTCTCCGTGCCTTTTAAGATCTCGCCGGCCGCTTTTATATCATAGACGGTAGCGGTGGACGTTTCGCAGAGCGTAGTATATACGGCCTTGACGCCGGGATTCGCCTTGAGCGCGTCCCTTATCGCCTCCGGTTTCGGAGCCGTGCCCCATTCAACATCGATGGGTATGACCTGGACACCGTACGCCTTCGCTATATCCCCGAACCTCTCGCCGAATTTCCCTCCCCTTACAACTACTATCCTGTCGCCTGGTGAGAGTATGTTGACTATGGAGGCCTCCATGGCTCCGGTCCCGCTGGAGGTGAACGTAAAGACGTCGCCTGAGGTCTTGAATATCTTCTTAAGGCCCTCCGTCGCGTCTTTGAATATGGCCTGGTATTCCTTGGTCCGATGGTGGATCATGGGCCTGGCCATCTCCTGCCGTATCTCTTCCGGAACGGGTGTAGGACCCGGTGTCATCAGATAATGCTTAGCCACGTAAAGCTCCTCCTTATTTTGGGTATAGGGTATGGGGTATAGGGTATAGAGGACAACCTCGATACTCAATACTCAATACTAATCTCTATTTTTTCTTAGCGATATTTGCTATAACTTCATCTACGATGCCGTAGGCCTTCGCCTCTTCGGCAGACATAAAATAGTCCCTGTCGCTGTCCTTCTTTATCTTCTCGACGGACTGCTTGGTATGTTTCGCCAGTATCTCCTCGAGGCTCGTTCTTAACCGGAGGATCTCCTGTGCCTGTATGCTTATATCGGCCGCTGCGCCCTGAACGCCGCCCCATGGCTGGTGTATCATTATGCGGGAGTGCGGGAGGGCATACCTCTTACCCGTTGTGCCGGCCGCCAGCAGGAGCGCGCCCATGCTTGTGGCCTGGCCCACGCAATAAGTATTCACCGCGGGCTTTACGAATTGCATCGTGTCGTATATTGCCAGTCCGCTCGTGACCGACCCTCCGGGCGTATTGATATATATGTTTATATCCTTGTCCTGGTCCTCCATCTGCAGGAAGAGAAGCTGGGCGATGATCAGATTTGCGACATTGTCGTCTATTGCCGTCCCGATGAATATGATGCGGTCTTTCAGGAGCCGGGAATATATATCATACGCCCGCTCCGCCCTGCCGGTCGATTCTATTACCATAGGAATCAAGATACTCATACGGACCTCCTCGGTTCTATTCCTTTTCCGTTATCTCCGCTTTTTCCAGAAGGAACTTTATCGTCTTCTCTTCTTTTATCTTCTCCGCGAGATTATCGACCAGGTCCTCCTTTTCGTAGTACTCCCTGACCTTCACTACGTCCTGGCCCGTTTGAGCCGCGATAGACTTGAACGCATTCTCCACATCGGCTTCCGCCGTCTCTATATGCTCCGCCAGGGCGATCTCATCCAGTATGAACATGAGCCGGACCTGCCGCACGGCGTCTTCCTTGAACTTGCCGGCAAACTCGCCCTCTTTCTTATCCAGGTCCTCTTTCCTGAACCCTTTCTCCATGAGCCGCCTCTTTGAATCCTCTACCATGTGATGGAGCTGCCTCTTGACCATGGCCGACGGCACCGCGAAGACGTTATCGTCGGTCAGCTTCCTGAGAAGCTGGTTCTCGACATCGACTTCGGAATCGAGCTTCGCCCTGTTCTCCAGTTCGGACCTGATCTCGCGCCGCACTTCGTCGAGATTGTTCTTACCTATATCCTTGGCAAATTCATCGTCGAGCGCAGGGAGGGTACGGGACTTTATGCCGTTCACTTTTATGCGGTAGACCGCCTTTTTGCCGGCGACCGCCTTATCGGGATACTGTTCGGGGAGCGTCACCTCTATATCGCGTTCCTCGTCCTTCTTCATGCCCACCATCTTCTCATTAAGGCCCGGTATGAAGGACTCTTTCTCTACCGAAAGCCACACGTTCTCCCTCTTCTTATGCGCCGGCTTCGAATCGACAAAGCATTCCATGTCGCTCATAACGTAGTCCCCGAGCTGGACGGGGCGTCCGTCTTCGGCGACATATTTGGCATTGATCTCCCGTAAACTTTGCAGCATCTTCTCCACATCTTCGTCTTTGATGACCGTCTTCTTCTTTTCGACCTTGATCCCTTTGTAATTCTTGATCTTGAACTTCGGGCGCGTGTCGACCCTGGCTTTGAACGAAAGGGTTCGGCCCTCTTCAAAATTGACGTCGGTTATTTCCGGCAACCCTACCGGGCGTATCTTGTGTTCTTCGACCGCTTTCCTGTAGGCCTCCGGGATAAGCCGCTTCAGCACCTCTTCCTTCGCATTTGTCACGTAATGTTTTTTGACCAGGTCGCGCGGGGCCTTTCCCGTCCTGAAACCCGGTATGGCGGCGACTTTGGATATCTCGTCATACACCTCTTCGAATGCCTTTTCGATCGTCTCTTTCGGGACATCGATCTCAAAAAGGGTCGCGCACTCTTCTGTATTTTTAGCTTTTATCTTCATTGGGTAATTGTCCGAAGAATAAGACCGGTATTATATCACAAAAGATCTACATTGTAAATTTTTCACCAAGATATATCTCTCTGGCCTGCGGGCTCGATATGAGGTCTTCCTTGGTCCCTGCTATCAATATCTTACCATCGGCCATAAGGTAGGCGCGGTCGGTTATGGTCAGGGTCTCCCTAACGTTGTGATCCGTGAGGAGTATCCCCAACCCCTTGTCCCTGAGCTCCTTTATTATCTCCTGGCACTCGGCGACGGCTATGGGGTCTATGCCGCTGAACGGCTCATCCAGGAGTATGAAGAGCGGGTTCGTGACAAGGGCGCGCGTTATCTCCACGCGCCTCTTTTCGCCCCCGGAAAGCGTATATGCCTTATTCTTCCTGAGGTGCGTTATCTTAAGCTCGTTCAACAATTCATCGCATCGTCTTCTTCTCTCCCTGGGGGAGAATCCCAGCGTCTCCAGCACGGCCATTATATTCTCTTCCACCGTCAGTTTCCTGAATATGGACGGCTCCTGCGACAGATACCCTATGCCGTATCTGGCGCGCATATGGAGAGGCATGCCGGTTATGTCCTGTCTGTCAAAGATGATGGTGCCCTCGTCCGGGGCCACGATGCCGGTGACCATATAGAACGTCGTGGTCTTGCCGGCGCCGTTAGGGCCCAGGAGCCCGACCACCTCGCCCCGTTTGACATTGATATCTACGGAGCTGACAACGCGCCTTCCGCCGTACTGCTTCACCAGTCCCTTCGTCTCCAGCAGATGCATAAGCCCGCCTTACTTAAGGAATTTTTCCTGCAGGTCGCCTTCCTGCATTATCACCACCCTGGGGTTGCCCGTGAGAGTGACCTTCTTTTCACCCTCGTTGTATATCGCCTTATCACTGTAAGTGATATTGGGCCCCCTGGCTATCTTCACGTTACCTTCGGCAACGATATCATTGACCTGCTTCGTCTTCGTATCGAGGTGCACGGTGATCCTGTCGGCATCTATATTGCCGTCGCTGGAGGCCACCTTTACGCTCTTGTCGAAATAAGCGAGGTTCTTCTCATAATCGAATACCGCTTCGTTCTCGCATGTTATGACGGTCTCCGTATTCGCCTTCTTCCCATCGTCGCCTTTCTTATCTCCCGGAACGCCGCTGACCGCTTCTCCGGGAAGGTCCATGTGTCCCTGGGCAAAACCCTGTGTATTTTCTATAACCGCTTTGACGTTCTCTTTCAGGACCACATTGTTCTTCGTCTTGTCGTATATCCCCTTATCGGCGGTCAACGTAGCCTCCGCCTCGTCACCGAAGGTCTTGGCCACCACCTTATTCATCCTTATCTCTTCAGACGTGACCGCTTCAGCCGACTCGCCCGTAACCTCCCATTGCTTTTCGCCTTTATCGCTCAAGCCCTCCAGGTTGAAAGAGAGGATCTTCTGCTGTACTCCGGTGTTGCTGGCAGGACCGGCCGCATCCGACTCCTCCCTGGAGGGCTCCCTGGAGACAGGCGCCTCCTTCTTTGCGCATCCGTCAGCCGTTATCACAGCCAGGCCTATCATCGCTACATAGAAAAGGCGCATTGTACGCTTCAGGTCCGCCACTCTACACCTTACACTTTCTTCTGGGTCTTCCACCGCCGGTGTATCCACACCCACTGTTCCGGGTAACGCCTTATATATGTCTCGACTACGTCCGACCATCTCTGCGTATTGGTGACGAGATCCGCCTTCTTGTCACCGGTATCCGCAAGCTCTATAGGTTTCTCTATGACCAGCGTATGGCAGCCGTTCCTCCTGATGATGAACGCCGGTATGAGAGCGGCCCCGCTCGCCTTTGCCAGCAGGACAGGCCCGGCAGGCGTATAGGCCCGGCGCCCGAAAAAGTCGACGAAGACGCCGTCCACCGAATCGACATCCTGGTCGCCCAGGATACCCACTATCCAGTTATCCTTCAGTGCCCTCAGTATCTTCTTGGGCGACTCATCCCTGTATATTATCCTTACGTCGTGCTTCTTTCTGAGACCGTTGAGGAACCTGTCGTACTTCTCGAAATATATGCGTTTGCCTATTACAACGCCCTGGTACCCCTTGACCCTTATCGTCACCGCCAGGAGGTCCCAGTTGCCTATATGGCCCGTCAGTACCACTATCCCCTTGTTCTCCCGCAGGGCGCTGTCGATCACATCTATATTTTCTACCCTGACGATCCTGTCGATATCGGAGCGGCTCATCTTCGGCAAGTTGACGAGCTCGATCCCGTTCTTGCACAGATTCTCGAATACCTGCCTTGCGATGCGGCGCACCTCGCGTTTCGTCTTCCCGGCGCCGAAGGCCCTCTCCAGGTTTTCGATCGCTATGGCCCTGTACTTTACGAGAACGAAGAACGCCGCCCTGCCTATAAGAGTGGCCAGCAGGAGCCCCATCCTGACCGGCAGCAGAGAGAATATCGCCGCGGCGACCCTTGCAAGATAATAGAGATAATACCTTCTGTATTTAAATTTCATCAACCACTTTTGTATATTATTCAGACACTATATAACAATTATTACACTTTGTCAAGATTGGTCCGGTTATGCTATAATCTGTTCTATAATGCGCGCCTCGATATGCATTATCTCCTCGATCCTCTTCATCGCCTCCGCCTCCTCCCTTTTCGCAGAGACGGGGCGGCTGGAATCCTATCTCGAATTCGGACGCAAGGGCTCGAGCGGCCTGGTCGAGGAAGAGGACCTCGGCGATGAGTTCGATTATCTCAAGTACAACATCAAATTCTCCCAAAAACTTAAAGATGACGCTTCGTACTATGTGAAGTACCAGCACTATAAGAAGGACTTCGACACCCTGCAGGGCCTCTCCAATAATTTCGATTATGCCGCCGTGGGCCTCGAGGCGCCCCTCTACTCGAACGATCTCTATTCGGTCAGGATAGGGCCTGACTTCGAATTCAAAGACAAGGATTACAACGATGCCTACGACCTTAATTATGACCAGTTTAAGCTCGACTTCCCCATCACGTTCAAAAAGGAGAAGGACTGGACCGTCAGGGTGAACGGCGGCATAAACTCATACCACTATCCCGACGCCCCTAAAGACCAGTTCAAGATCAACTCAAAGATCAATGTAACTAAGAAATTCCTGGATGAGCGGCTTGAGGTCGCGGCATTCTACAAACTGCAGTATATCGAACGGGAGAAGATAGCCAACCGCCTCGAGCGCACCTGCGGCGGCTCTTTCGAGTTTAAGCTGGAATTGCCGTTCGTGCGGACTTTCGAGGCTGGTATAGAAGAAGGGATGGACAACACCATCATCTACGAGGAGAGGGAGGATTCATACGATTTCAGATACTTCAACTGGCACCTGAAGACGAAACACTCGTTCTCGGACAGGATAAAGACAAATTTCAAGTATGTCAACATGACCCGCCAGTATGCCGATTTTGACCATAATTTCGGCGGTTTCATATTCGAGAATAACTGGTCATGCAGGGCCTTCGAGATCAAAGACCACACCCTCGACCTGAAGTTCACCTACTTCCACAAGCAGTTCCGTTTCCCGTATGTCTCGAACCCGTACAATATACACAATGACAACGTCATCCCTGAGATCGAGTTCGAGAAGAAGCGCGACTGGAGATTTACCGCAAGCCCGGAGGTCAGGTTCTACAACTTCCCTGCCAGGAGATCGAAGGACAAGAACTACTATATCTTCAAGCTATCTATGGAGAAATGGCTCTTTAAGGAGTCGTTCCTCGTCGGATTCGATTACCGCTACACCTTCAAGAACTACCGCCACCTGCCGGACATCATCGAAGACCTCTTCCGCATACGTGCGGAGTACAAATTCTGACGCAAACCGAATTGGTCACAAGGTCACCAGGACACAAAGTCACCCGTAAAAACTTTAACTGGTGACGTGGTGACCTGGTGACCTGGTGACCTGGTGACTTTTACTTGAAGAACTTCGACGTGACGTGGTCCCACTTGCTCTGGGATTTGAGGATCATGTCGCAGATCTCGCGCACCGCCCCGCGGCCGCCGGCCTTCGAAGTGACGTAATGGGCGCTTCCCTTCACCTCTTCGACCGCGTTCGGGACCGCAACTGCGAAACCAACGCGTTTTAATACGGGGATATCTATGAGGTCGTCGCCGATGAAGCAGACCTCCTCCGGCTTGACCCTGAATTTCCGAACCACCTTATTGAACGGCACGATCTTGTCTATGTACCCCTGGTATGTCCTTGCTATCTTCATGTCCCTGGCGCGCATCTTGACTATGCGCGTCTTCTTCGCGGTTATGATGACGGTCTTTATGCCGGCCCTGTTAAGGAGAGAGATGCCGAACCCGTCCTGCACATCGAAAAATTTCAACTCTTCCCCGTAGATGCCGTAAACGATCCGGCCGTCTGTCATCACGCCGTCTATATCGAGTATGACGACCTTGACGCGCCTGGCCCGCTCCGCGAGATCATGCGGCATCGTCATACGAGCCCCGCCTTCAGCAGGTCCTGGACGTCCAGGAGCCCCACCGGACGCCCGGCGCCGTCCACGACGGGTATCTCGTCGATGCGCTTCGAGCGCAGTATGTCGAACGCCTCGGCCGCAAGCCTGTCTTTTCTTATGGTGATCGGGTCCCTGGTCATGACCTCTCTCACCTTCCGGTTGACCAGATGCGGGTCGCACTCGATATGCCTGCGCAGGTCGCCGTCGGTGAATATGCCTGTGAGGACGCCGCGCGAATTTACGACGCTCGCGCTGCCGGCCCGCGCTTTCGTTATGGCGAGGAGCACCCTTTTGACGGGCATATCTTCCCTGACTATAGAATTCGCGGAGCCCTTACGCATGATATCGTCAACCTTGAGCAGCAACCGTTTTCCCAGTATGCCGCCCGGGTGGTAGAAAGCGAAATCCTTCTCCTTGAAGCCCTTCTTCTCCAGGAGCGCCACCGCCAGCGCGTCGCCGAAAGCGAGCATCGCCGTAGTCGATGTGGTCGGCGCCAGGCCCATAGGGCAGGCCTCCCTCTTCACCGAGGCGTCCAGGACGTAATCGGCGGTCTTCGCAAGTGTCGACTTCGTGTTGCCTACCATAGCGACCAGCTTCGCCCCTATCTTCCTGACCATAGGCAGGAATTTTATTATCTCCTCGGTCTCGCCGGAATTCGACAGGGCAAGCACCAGGTCGTCCTTGGTGACCCTGCCGAGATCCCCGTGAAGGGCCTCCGCCGGATGGAGATATAAAGACGGTGTGCCGGTCGAAGATAGCGTTGCCGATATCTTCTGCGACACAAAACCCGGTTTACCCATGCCGGTCACTATGACACGCCCCCTGATCCGGCAGATGACGTTGATGACCCGTTCAAAGTTGCCGTCTATACGCCCTATCAGCTTCGATACGGCGTCGCTCTCTATCCGCAGGACCTTTTTTGCTATCGCTCTCGACATCTCTTCGTCGCCTCTTCTATCTTCTTTATGTCCTGCAGCATGCTTTTGAGACCGCTCAACTTAACCATGTTGGGCCCGTCGCTCAATGCCCTGTCAGGGTCTTCGTGCACCTCCAGGAAGATCCCGTCGGCGCCGCACGTGACCGCCGCCCTGGAGAGATAGGGGATGAACCGGCTCTCCCCTCCGGACCTGTCGCCTTTGCCGCCGGGCATCTGGACGGAATGCGTTGCATCGTATATCACCGGGTAACCGAACTCTCTCATGATCAGGATGGACCGGAAATCGCTTACCAGGTTATTGTACCCGAAACTGACGCCGCGCTCGGTAAGGAGTATCTTCTTCGTGCCGGCCGACTCCATCTTCCTGACGGCATGCTTCATATCCCACGGGGCGAGGAATTGCCCTTTCTTTATATTCACTACCCTGCCGGTCTTCGCGGCGCTGACTATGAGGTCCGTCTGGCGCGAAAGGAAGGCGGGTATCTGTATTATGTCCAGTACCTTCGCCGATTCTTTTATCTCATCCTTACAGTGGACGTCCGATAAGACAGGGAGGCCGGTCTTCTCCTTTACCTTCCGCAATATCGCCAGGCCCCTTTTGAACCCCGGGCCGCGGTAAGAATCTAGCGAGGTCCTGTTGGCTTTATCATAACTGGATTTATATATGAGGGGGATGCCGACCGATCCGGCTATCTCTTTGAGGGCCTTCGCATGGCGGATGGCGCTTGCCTCGGACTCTATCACGCACGGGCCGGCTATGAGGACGAGGGGATTGCCCGGCCCTATCCTGATATTCCCTATGCTAACGGCGCGGCTCACGGACATTTATTCGCCTGACTTTTCCCGCAGGATCATCTCCTTGACACGTATGAGATCGTCCGGCGTGTCTACACCTATGGTATCGAACTTCGTCTCGACCGTCTTTATCTTATAACCGTACTCCAGGACCCTCAGCTGTTCGAGCTTTTCGGCCTTCTCAAGAGACGACTCCGGCAGGTTCCTGAACGTGAACAGGAAATCTTTGGTGAACGCGTACAGGCCTATATGCTTATAATATACCGGCCTCTTCTTCCTGTCTTCCTCGTTCGTCCGGTTATACGGGATGGCGTATCTTGAAAAGTACAGCGCGTATCCATTCTTGTCTATGACGGCCTTGACCACGTTGGAATTGGTAAGCTCGCTTTCGTCGTCTATCTTCTTTATCACCGTCGCCATCTGGGCCACCTTTTCGCTCTCCAGGGCCATGACGAGGTTATCTATCATTATGGGCTTCACGAGCGGCTCATCTCCCTGGATATTGACGGCGATATCGACATCGAGGGGGTTGACCACCTCTGCGAGCCGGTCGGTGCCCGACGGCTGGGCAGGAGACGTGTAGATCGCCTTGCCGCCAAAGGACTCCACCACCTTCATAATACGTTCGTCGTCACAGGCGACGACCAGCGAGTCGAGCGTCTTCGCCTTTTTCGCGTTCTCCCACACATGCTGGACCACCGGTTTCCCCAGGAGCTCCGCGAGGACCTTGCCCTGAAACCTTGTCGCGCCCCACCTGGCCGGTATGACACCTATCGCTTTCATCTCTCCAACTCCCTCTTTATGCGTTCTATCAGTTCCGCGGACGTGACTACCGCTATCCCCACTTTACCGACGACTATCCCGGCAGCGCAGTTCGCTATGTGGGCCGCCTGTATCGCATCCGCCCCGGAGACCAGCGACAGCGTATAGCTGGCTATGACCGTATCGCCGGCGCCCGACACATCGAAGACCTCCTGCGCGACGGTCGGTATCTGTTCCATCTCTTTCGACTTCTGGAAGACGGCCATCCCGTCCTCACCGAGAGTTATGAGCGCGATCTTACAGCCTATCTTATTGATGAGCGCCGCACCGGCCCTGCGCAGCGTCGCCTTATCCTTTATCTCGAACCCTACCGCCCTGGCCGCTTCGTGGTTATTGGGTGTTATGAGACTTATGCCGCGATAGTACCTGAAGTGCTCCTCTTTGGGATCGACGGCGATGATCTTTTTGCGCGCCTTCGCAAGCGGCACTATCCTCTTCAGGAGCCTGGGCGTTATTACACCCTTGCCGTAATCCTCTATTATGACGGCGTCCAGGCGGTCTATCGTCTCTTCGACATAATTTATCATCCTGGAGACCATTCGGTCATCGAGCGGTTCGATATTCTCTTTATCTATCCTGACCACCTGCTGGTGGTGGGCCACGACGCGCGTCTTCAGGGTGGTCGGCCGCGACCCGTCGGTGAATACGCCCCTCACGTTGACACCCCTCTGTTCAAGCTCCCCCCTGAGGATCGCGCCGCGCTCGTCATCCCCAACCACCCCCGCTACATGGACATTGGCGCCCAGCGACCGCAGGTTATTGGCGACGTTGGATGCTCCGCCCGGCATGAAACTTTCGTTCCTGACCCAGACCACCGGGACCGGCGCCTCGGGCGATATGCGCGAGACATCCCCCCAGATGAATTCGTCCAGGATGAGGTCCCCTATGACCAGGACATTCGCGTCCTTGAAGTTGCTTATGACCTTTTTGACACTGTTAAGATCGAGTCTCTTCATATGCTAAAGTCTCTCTATGACCGAGCGGTAGAGAAGCGGTATCATTATCTCGTGGTGGCCTATTATGTTGTAGGCCTTCCCGCCTTTCGAAGTAGGCCGCGATAGGATGTTCTGGGACGGCCTGTACTGCCGTATCATGTCAAAATTGGCGCTGGTGAAATGTTCGACCTTATGGCCAAGATTCCTTGAGACCGTAAGGGCTTTCAGGAAGACCTCGGGTAGGACCACTGCCGAACCGAAATTAAGGGCAACCCCTCCCTCCAAGCGGGAGACGCTGTAGATGAAGTTCCTGAAATCGAGCAGCGACCCTTCCCCTATCGCCTCACCGTTAGCCGACGGGTGCTGGTGTATGATATCGGTCCCTATCGCAACGTGGACGGTCACCGGTATATTCAGTTCGTAGCCGGCCGCAAGTATGCTGAATTTTTTGTTCGGGAGCTTTTGCCTGGCGATCTGTCCGCCGAGCGCCTCTCCTATGCCTATGCCTTTGGTGAAACCCCTGTTTATCGCCTCGTTTATGAAAGAGGCCGTCTCCCGCGCCATACCGAAAGAGCCGTCCAGGATGCCCTCTCCGACATCTTCGCTGGTCCGCCCTATCATCGCTATCTCGGTATCGTGTATTATGCCTGCGCCGTTCAGCGCCACGGTCTTTACCACCCCGCGCTTCATCAGGTCGATTATGAGCGGCGACAGGCCGCACTTTATGACATGCGCCCCCATCATCGTTATGACCATCTTCTTCCTGCGGCGGGCATCGACTATTGCATCGACGAGGGACTTGAGATCGCTGCTGACCAGTATGTCGGGAAGGGCGGCATAAAAATCGGCAAAGGAAGACCCTTTCGCCGTAAGCCCCGCAAAGTCCTTTATCGATACTTTGCACTTCCGCGCGTTAAGCGGGATCGTCTTTATCTTTGTCAGGTCTATTCTCTTTCGCGCCATATCATCTCACCGTTATAGTAATATGAAAATATTATGCGAAATTATATCATGAATGTATTTTAGCGTCAATTCAATTAACCCTCCGCGGTGAGGGTGGGGCGGCCGGTAACTCTCATACGCTGAACCGTATGGTCAGGATGTCTCCGTCCTCCACGACATAGTCCTTGCCCTTCAGGTAAAATTTACCGGCCTCTTTCACCTTCTCTTCGCTCCCCAGCGCCTCAAGGTCGCCGTACTTGATCACCTCGGCGCGTATGAACCCCTTCTGAAGGTCGGTATGGATGGCTCCGGCCCCCTCGGGCGCGGTCGAGCCGGAGCGTATATTCCACTGTCTCACCTCGTCCTCGCCTACCGTAAAGAACGATATGAGGCGAAGCGTCGTGATCAGAAGACGCGTAAGCAGGTTCACCGCAGGCTCTTCTATGCCGAGCGACCCCAGGAACTCTTTGCGTTCTTCTGCCGATTCAAGCTTCGAGATCTCGCGCTCGACCTTCGCCGACACCTGCATCATCCCTATCCTCACCTGCCGGTACGCCTCTTTTAAGGGCTCCAGGAGATCGGCTTTGGCAAGATCGTCCTCGGAGACGTTCAACACCACGAGCATCTCTTTGCGCGTTATGAGGGGATAGCTGGATATCGCCTTGAGCTCGTCCTGGGAGAGGTCCAGCAGGCGGAGCGGCAGCTCTTTGTCGAGGTGCGTCTTCATCTTGATAAGGATCTCTCTCTCTTTTATGGACGCCTCGTCCTTTATCTGCTTGATCTTCTGGTCTATCCTCTCCAGGCGCTTCTCCAGGAAGAGGAGATCGTGGAGTATAAGCTCTGCGTTGATGGCGTCTATATCGCGCTTCGGGTCGACGGACCCGCTCGCATGGTATACGGAATCGTCCCGGAATGCCCGCACGATGTGGCATACTGCATCGAGCTCGTTTATGTCCGCGAATATGTCCCCTTTTGCGATCGTCTCCTTTTCAAGCTTGGGGAGAAGCTCTATATCTATCCTTGCCCTCACCGACTTCTTCGGCTTATACATGCCGACCAGGCGGTCAAAACGCGCATCTTTTATTTCGGCGACCCCCTTTATCGGTTTGTTGGAGACGAGCTCCTTTTCAGACAACGTATGGTCGGTCAGGAGCTCGAATAAGGTCTTCTTCCCAACCTGCGGCAATCCTATTATGCCTATCTTCAAAGGGCCCCTCTCTTTCTTACCTGCCTAGTACGAATCGAACGATGTCCTCGACCTGTTGAGTATGAAATGATAAAAGAGATTATACGGGATAGACAGATATTCCTGGAATACCATCTTCACATCCACCTCTTTACGCCACCATCTATGCGGATCATATTCATGCCCGCCGGCATCGAAGTTATATATCTTTATACCCGTCCCCCTGAAGACGAGGCCGAACGTCATGAGCGCACGCCTCATATGATAACCGTTCGTGACCACTATGAGCGACTTGAGGCCCATCTCTTCCATAACCTTCTTTACGGCGACGGCCTCTTCGTATGTAGACGTCACGTCCCTACCCGTGACGAGGATGTCCGCCGCAGGGACCCCGAAGTGCGCGAATACGGCTTCTATGAATTCCTTTTCCGGCACCTTCTTCATCGCCAGTATGCTGGTCCGGAAATTCCATTCCTCGGTCAAGCTCTCCTCTTCCGGCAGCAGGGATATGACTATCCTTTTTGAATACCCTTCCCTGTAAAGTTCCGACGCCTTCCTGAATCTCGGCTCCATGTCGCCGTTAAGGGGCACTATACAATCGGCCTTCTGAACGTTGTCTCTTACCGCAAGGAACGTTGCCGGCAGGGGGAGCCACGCATGGCGGCTTGCGACGAGCGCTGCCGCAATGAGAGCGAAGACAGCTATCCTTACCGCAAAGTCCTTCACGCCTGCTCCCTCTTTAACTTTTCCAGGAAGATCTTCATGTTCTTAAGATCTATCCTCAGGTTGAACCTGTTCAGGAATGACATGCCCAGAAGCCCGTCCCCGAAACCGGTATCAGGCGTATCCTCCGTGAGGATGGCCGCCATGACTTTCTTCTCCTCTATATGCTGGACCATTACGCTTTCAAGGATGATCATCTTCGCGCGTATGCGCCGGTTACCGGCCAGGCGTAATTCCACCATCCCTTTAGTCCGGTCCGAGAGGTCCACGCCGAGCCGCCGGGCCATATCGTTTGACAATACGACTATGGAGGCGCCCGTATCCAGGACAAGCCTTGCGCCGGTCTTGCCGTTCAGTACGGTATCTACCAGGATGCTCCTGGATGTTATATCCTGGGTGATCTCGATCTCCCTGACCCCGAACTCTTCCCTGTATCTTTTCCTCTCGCGCTCTTCCTTCACCCATTTCTCATATTCATCGAACCGTCTCTCCCTTGCCTCCCGGAATTCCTTCTCCTGTTTCTCCATCTCTTTACGTTTCTCTGTCCACTCTTCCTGCATACGGCCGGCCTCTTCCGGCGAGGACCTCTCTATCTTCCTTATCTGCGTCCTCCCGCACGTAACCGTGCCGAAGCCGACGCTTATCTCCACATTATGCTCATCCTCTTTCGTCACTATCCCTTCGATCGACCCGCCGTTCTCGAAATAGACCGTGTCCGCCCCCGCATTCCCGACGATGCACGATACCGTCAACAGAATAACGGCAAAAATGATGGCACCATTTGAAATTGTTAATTGGAAATTAATTTGACATTTGCAATTGGTCATTTGGCATTATCTATTTTCAATATTTTCCCTGCCGCCGCAACAACTTCCTCGACGGTGACCGCTTCGAGGCATTTGAAGCCGATCTTACAGTTGTGCGCAAGGCAGACGCCGCAGCCGACGTCCTTATGCAGCACGATATCACCCTTGCCGGACGGTCCCCATCTTACCGGCGACAGCCCCCTGTCGTTCCTTCCGAATATCGCGACGACGGGCGTCCCGACCGCACAGGCGATATGGACCGGGCCGGAGTCGTTCGATATGAGCAGCTTTGAGCGCCGGAAGATGCTCGCCAGGTCCGCCACCGTCGTCTTTCCCGAAAGGTCCAGAACTCCCGCTTTCATGGAACCTGCCACTCCTTTGCCCGTCTCCACGTCTCCCTTTCCGCCCGCCACCACTATCTTTGCCCTGAACCTATCGCACAGGACCTCTCCGAGCTGCGCGAAATTCTTACAGGGCCATCTCTTTGACGGACAGCTGGCGCCCGGGTTCAACACGATCACCGTATCTTCTCTTCTTATGCCGTTCCCGGCAAATATGGAATCTATCTTCTTCTCGCTCTCAGGCGAAAGCGGCATGTACAACGAGAGGTCTTTGGGCTCTATGCCCATATGGCGCACTATATCGAGCGTATATTCGCTCTCGTGTTTCATCCCAAGCTGCTTAAGATGCGGCAGCCTCTTGGTGAGCAAAAAACCCCATTTCTTATCGTACCCTATCCTTTCGGGTATCCCGGCCAGGAAGGCGATGATGTGCGTCCTCCCGGTGGGATGCAATATGACAGCGGCATCGAACCTGGAGCGGCGTAAGGCGCCCGCGAAACTCAATGTCCCCCGGAGACCTTTGTGGGCGCCGTCTTTATCATATATAAGGACCTCGTCTATATAGGGGCTGCCCATGACTATATCTGCGGCGTGAGGCCTTACCATACATGCGATATGGCTGGCCGGATACGCTTCTCTTATCGCCCGCATAGCCGGCGTAGACAACACCACATCCCCTATCCGGTCCAGCCGTATTATCAGAATTTTATTATAGGACGGCTTTTTTAACTGGTGACTGGTGACTGGTGACTGGTGACTATTCATATCCCTCCAGCATCTCCTTCGCCGTCTCGAAGACCTCTTCCGGGGTGATCAACGCCATACATTCCAGATTATTCCTGCACACAGCGCTCTCGCACGGCGAACAGACGAGCTTCTTATTTATTACGATATCGAATTCCCCCGTCGGACCGTACTTTTTCGGGTCCGTAGGGCCGAATAATGCCAGGGTCTTGGTGCCGACGGCGCAAGCCAGGTGTAGGGGGGCGCTGTCATTGGTGATGAGGAGACGCGCCCTCTTCAGGAGAGCGGCAAGCTGGCGGATATTGGTCCTGCCCACAAAGTTATGCGCCCTCCTGCCCATCTTTCTCATGACGGCATCCACTATCAGGGCATCCTCTCCGGCGCCTACGAAGACCACTTCCGTGCCGCATTCCTCCATAAGCCGTTCGGCGACCCTTGCGAACCCCTCTCCCCGCCACCTCTTTAAATGGCTCTTTGCCCCCGGGTTTATGACAACCACAGGATCGCCTATCTTACTCTCCTTCAGCATGGCGAGGACACGTTCATCTTCATCCTCCGGTATATGTATATATGAAGGCTCATCAAGGTAACCCATCCCGAACGGTTCCAGCCTGTACAGGTGCCGCTGGCTCTTGCGCACTATCTCTTTAGGGAATCTCTGTATGGTGCCTGTGCGGTACTTAGGGCCTATCAATAACGGGAATATCGTATTCCGCAGGTCTACTACGAAATCATAATGCAGGCGCTTCAACTTCAGCTGAAGCCGCCGCTTCGCGGCGATGGACATATGCTTGTCATAGATCAGCAGTTTAAATATCGCCGGGTCACGTTCGAAGATCTCCTTCCCGCGCGGGCCGACCATCAGGTCCAGCCGCGCCCCGGGGAACTCTTTCTTAAGCCGCTGTATGACGGGCGTCGTGAGTATTATATCCCCCACGTTGCTGAGCGTTATTACAAGTATCCTGTTGACCTTGGATCTATCTATTACCATATGACTCCTGACTCCCAACCCCCAACCCCTAACTCCCAGCCAGCATGCTTTCCGCCTCGCGCAACACGTCCTCGACGAGGATCGCGGCCATACAGCGGTTGTCCGTACACGAAAGGTCATAGCATGGGATATCGCATCCTTCGTGGCGCGAGATCACGCGGTAGTTCCCCTTTCCGTAAGGCCCCGTTATCCCGGGGGATGTCGGACCGAAGAGCGCTATGACCTTCGTCTTCATGGCCACAGCCGTATGCATGGGCCCTGTATCGTTCGCCACTACAAGGTCCGCGCGCTCCAGCAGCGCGCCGAGGCCCTTCAGGGTAGTCCCCCCGCACGTTATTATGATATCATGCTTTACCATTTCGCTTATCTCTTCGGCAAGGACTATATCCTTGGTAGCGCCGGCAAGAGCGACCTTTACACCATATTTATCTATCAACAGATCGGCCAGCCGTGCAAAATTCTCTTTAGGCCAGCGTTTCGGCCCCCAGTTCCCTCCCGGGCACATCACCACAAGGAGATCTTTATCTGCCACGCCTTTCTGCCTCAGCAGGTCTTTAATGAAACTTCTGTCGGCATCGCTTATGAAGAATTCGTAGGAGTTGTCCCGCGCCGCTATGCCGGATGCCCTTGCTATATTAAGAAAATATTCGACCTTATGTGTTTCCTCCGCGGGCTCGTCCACCACCTTAGTGAGGAAGGCGGACCGGCGTTTCGCGGCATAACCCACCCTTTCGCGGACTCCGGCAAGCATGGTCATCACGGCCTTCGTGACGGACCTGTGCAGTATGAACGCCGTGTCAAAATGGGCGGCGCGCAGCGAAGATATAAGCCTGAGCTTGCCCGGAAGGCTCCTGTGGATCCCCTCTTCATCGTATATGATTATCTCGTTCAGCCTGGGGTTGCCCTCCAGCACCTCGGCGCACCTCGGGTGAATGAGACATGCGATATGGCTGTCCGGGCAGGCCTCGCGCACGGCCCTTATGAAAGGGGTTGAGAATATCACGTCACCGACCCAGTTGACGTTTACGATCAGTATTTTTTTTACTTTTTCCATAATATATAGGGCACGTTCTTATAATCGTTCTGCACCACCCTGAAGAAGGCGTGATAACCCGAAAGCTTTATCCGGAAGACAAAAAGGTTATTGGCCGTCGGCGATATCCTCACCCTCTTTATCTCATACTGGTCATAGGATTTAGATATGCTCTTCGGCTTCGTAGCGAATGCCGCTTCATAACCGGCCGCGCGCGCCGCTTGCTTCACCCGCTCGTCATAACCGCCCATAGGGTAGCAGAGAAATCTTATCTTTTTACCGAGGCGCGCCTCAAGGACATCCTTTGACACTGTAAGCTCCCTCTCCAGGTCGGCATCGCCGAGGCCGGTAAGCCACTTGTGCGATAAGGTATGGCTCTCTATATCGACTATGCCCGAATCCGACATCTCTTTCACTTCATCCCAATCCATGAAATTCTCTTCGCCTACCAGCCCGGTCACTACGAATATGGCGGCAGGTATGCCGTACTTCTTCAGTATGGGATATGCGTAGTTGTAATTATTTTTATACCCGTCATCGAATGTGATGGCAACGGTATTTGCCGGCGGCCTTTTTTCTCCGTTCATGAGGGATACCGCCTCTTCGATGGGGACGACGTTGTACCTCTTGTCGCGGAGATACTTCATCTGCTTTTCGAAGATCTCCGGGGAGATGGTCATCCTGTCGCTCGTGTCAGTGGTATAACCGACGGAATGGTACATAAGGATGGGCAAACGCCAGATCGAGGCAAAGAAGATATTTGCCAGGACGGCAACGGCGATCCCGAAAAGCCCGATGCCTGCTATAACTCGTTTACGGAACCGCATTAAGGCCTCCCATTTCGCCGTAAAATTTACGGACCTTGTCGGCCATCGTCTCGATAGAAAATCTCCCGCGCACGGTCTCTCCGGCCGCACGGCCTATCCGTACACCCATAGCATGGTCGTCCAGCAACATGCCTATGGAATCGGACAACTTCTTCACATCTCCTGCGGGGAACAGTATACCGTTCTCTCCGTCCCTGACTATATCCGATATCCCGCCCACATCCGAGGATATGCACGGCTTGGCGTGGGCCATCGCCTCCAGAAGCGCAAGCCCAAGTCCCTCCTTTACGGACGGGAAGACGAAGATATCCATGATGGCGATATATTTCGCCGTATCGGACCTGGCGCTTATCAGATACAAAAGATCGTTTACCCCGAGGACCCTTGCAAGCGTCTTTATATTATCCTCGTCCGGCCCGTCCCCTATTATGACCCCCTGCACGACCCTGCCGCGCGAACGCAACTCCGCTATCGCTTTTACAAAAAATTCGTGGCCTTTGACAGGAGAGACCCTGCCTATGGTCCCTATGAGCGGCAGCCCTTCCTTTATGCCCAGGACCCTTTTCAGGCCCTCGATCTCCGCGCCTGAATAGACGTTTGAAGACCTGTCGATGTCGATGCCGCTGTATATGAGCTCTACCCGCTCCGGGGCCACCCCGAAATCTTTGACGAGGCTATCGCGCACCGAAGGGCTTATAGCGATCACTCCCTTACCCCAGAAATCGAATAACCGCCTGCCGATCCTTTTCTTGAAGAACCCGTGGCATGTGCTGACATACGGGATTTTCGCGCGCCGCGCGGCAAAGAACGAGGCCACCTGCGAAACGCGGGTATGAGCGTGGACTATATCTATATCCTCCTCCCGAATGATCCCGGCGATGGCAGGAATGGCGCGTAAGACCTTCGGACCGAATTCGAATTTTGTCTTCAGGTCAACGGCTATGTGCCGGATGCCGGACCTTTCCAGCTCTTTCATCATAGTGCCGCCGCCGGATGCCACGATGCACTCCACGCCTTTCTTCTCAAGCGCCTGCGCCAGGGAGACGACATACTTGGAGACGCCTCCTATGTTCAGATGCGTTGTGACATGCAGCGCTTTCATTGTCCGGACCTTTCTAAAAATTTCTTTACCGCCCCGAATACCTCGTCGACCGTTATCTTCTTCATACATCTGAAATTTTTTGCGCATCTGGGGCTGTAACACGGGCTGCATTTGACCTCATCGCTCCTGCAGATGACGGCGCAATCTTTTGAGGGAGGGGTGTGCCTCACGGGGTCGGTCGGGCCGAAGAGCGCAACGAACGGCGTCCCTACCGCCGAGGCGATGTGCATCGGCGCCGAATCCGGCGTAACGTATACGGCGCACTTTCTTATAAGGCTTGCCAGCTCCAGTATATCCGTTTTCCCTGCGGCGATCACCGGCTTTGTCCTGGCCATCCTCGATACCTGGGCGGCGATATCTTCATCTCCCCTGTTCCCGGTAAGGACGACCCTTATATTGAACTCCTTCGCAAGGCGATCGCACAATTCGCTTATGTAAGCGGGAGGCCAGTTCTTGCTGAGCCACCGGGAAGATGCCCTCACATGTATGCCCACGATCCGGCTGCCCGGGCTGGTCCAGCTCTCTTTGAAGAGCTCCTCAATACGTTTTTCATCGGCTTCGGAAGGCCATAGCTCCAGGGTCTTATTATCGGGCTTTATCCCCGCCAGCTTCAGGACCCTGAACTGGTGCTCTATCGGGTCCAGGTACGGGGCATCGTCTTTTATCCGGCGGTTAAGCAGAAAGGAGAACTTACGGTTATCGTACCCGTATCTCAGGGGCCCATACGACAGGAATGCCAGCACGTGGCTCTTCTTGCTGTTCTGGAGGTCTATAACGATGTCAAAACAATTTTTCCTGAGCTCCCCGCCCAGCCGTAATAATCCGCCTATACCGCGGTCCCTTCCTTTAAGATCGCAGACGATCTTATCATCTATGTAAGGACAGCCGTTCAACGCCTCGCGCGATTCGCGTCCCACAAGGACCTTTATGCGCGCGTCGGGGAACCTGGAGCGGATCGCCCGGAGCGACGGTATGCTCAATATGACATCACCCAGGGCGCTCATCTTTATCACGAGTATATTCTTCGTCTTAAGCGCTTCTTCGTATACGGCGACCGTCCCGGTCATCATGTCGCTTAAGGCATAATGTCCCTCGACATTCTTTCTCCCCTCCAGGGCAAGCTTTATCCATGATGCCCTGTCCGAATACAACCGGTACATCTTCTCGGCCATATCTTTCGGGTTCAGCGCGGATGTGAGCAGCCCGTTCTTACCGTCTTCGATTATATCGACCACCCCGCCAACCCTGGTCGCCACTACCGGCACTCCCGAGGCCTGTGCCTCTATGATGACCCTGCCGAACGCCTCCGGGGTCACCGTAGCCGATACGAGGAGATCGAGATCTTCCATCACCTTGGGTATATCATGGCGGGCCCCTGAAAACTCTATAGTCCGGTGAAGCCCAAGGCGCCTGACCAGCAATTCGAGCTCTTCCTTATACTTCTCTTTGGGCGCCTCGCCGACTATCAGCGCCTTGAGCTGCGGGATCTTCCGGTTGAGTATAGAGACCGCCTTTATGAAATCGGCGTGCCCTTTCAGCGGGGTTATCCTGGAGACCATGCCTACCGTAAACCCTTTAGGATGCCAGGAGACGGGGTCCCTGAATTTGAACCTCTGCACGTCTACGCCGCGGGGTATCAGGCGTATCCGTTCACGCGGTACGCCGAAGTCCGACGCCATATGTTTCGCCATTATATTCGATGCCACTATCACGTACCGCCCCCACCCCATCACCTCGCTCAACGGGTGTTTTTTGTAATGGCCGTGTGCCGTCGTGATAAAGACCCTGCCCGTGATACGGCAGGCAAAGAATGCGATCAACGCCGGCACCCTGGAACGGGCATGGACTATATCTATATCCTCGTTCCGTATGATATCCGACACTTCCCGGATCATCCTTAATATGTTGAAGACCGACTTCTTGCCCACCGGGAGAGTATAGTGGCGCGACCCGGCCGCATCCAGCTCTCTCACGAGCCTGCCGCCGGATGAGACCACGATGGCCTTATGGCCGTTCCGGACCAGATAACGCGCGAGGTCGACCGTTCCCGTCTCCACCCCGCCCACATCCAGTGCCGGCAATATCTGAAGTATGTTCATATTCGGCCTACAGCCCCTTATAATATCCTGCGTATAGCTTCGGATATCTTTTCTTTATCGTTCACCTTCTTGACCGGGACCGGGCCGAGCCACGCATCTCCCATGGTGCCGCATAATTCCCCGGGCTTCGCTACGGAGATGTATCCTTCCAGCGCCAGGGCCCGCAATGCCTGTTCGTGTTTTACGGGTCCCTGTCTCCTTTTATCGAGCTCGAAGACCACGGTCCTCTTTCCCGCGCTTATGGCTTCCGATATCATAGAGATGGATTCCCCGGAAACCGCCACCGCCTTACTCAGATGCAATATACCGCCTACCGCGGAATCGATATTATTTTCGTTGGCTATCACCAGCAGGGCGCACCGGCGGTCTCCCCCGAGGCGTTCCCTGAGAAGACGGTCCACGCCGGGAGGCGTCCTCCTCGAAGTGGTCACTAAAAGCCTCGCCCCATGCGCATCACAAAATCTGAGAAGCTCATCCGTTACCTTACCGATCATCTCAGGCGTCAATATGAATTCCGGCGTGTCTCCGCCGATCAGCAGACCCGCGTAATTTCCGTCCGCGGGCAGGGCCATCGCCGCGGAAAGCCGTTTCCCGCACTCCGCGAGCGACTTCTCGTCTATCAGGTTCGGGGCGATGACCGTAGAGACGACGTTGGGCCTATGCGGCATCCCGTCGTGCCGCGGCACAAAGAGGGCGCTGAATTTCCCGGCGCCCAGGAATGAAGGCTTCATCACGGCAAAATTCCGGGCATTATTCTCTCTGGCCATGAAGACGTTCACCGGGGAAGCGGACGAACCGCACGATACGACAAAATCCGCATAAACGGACATCAACTTATCATAGGAATCTCTTTTGAGGAAGCTCCTCATGCATCGCATACAGCCGTGGCACCTCCAGGTCGAGGACGCGGCACAGAGGGTCAGGAGCATCCTCGAAAGCCTGCTCTTATACTGCACGTCGACAGTGACGATCGCGGTATCTTCGGGCCGGTAACCGCGTTCCGCCCTGAGCTGCCTTATCATGAGGGCTATGGCCAGCGACTGGTTGAGATGGCCGACCCGCCCGTCGTTCAACACCAGGACCGTTTTTACGGGGGTGGATTTCCATCTCTTGTGCAGCCATAACCACTGGTCAGGATATTTACGGACGTACGATTCGAGCAAACTCGCGAACCTTTGGGCGTTATCCTTTACGTCTCCGGAAGACGCATCCCTGAAATCTATATATTTTTCGAGAAATAACTTGTGGTAAGGGCCTTTCTGCCTGACGATAAAATTGGGCAGGACTACGGAATCCGTCCTCTTCGCTATCTCCATAGGGCCGGAGTGGCTTGAGGTCGGACGGCCGAAGAAGTCGACGAACATGCCCTGCTTGCCTGCATCCTGGTCGGAGAGTATGCCTACCATCTTCTTTTCGTAGAGGGCGCGTATCAGGTTCTTGGTCGACATCCCTTTGCGGATGACCGTGCACCCCTTCGACTCCCTGAGCCGGTTCAGTAGCTCGTTCACCCGTTTCATCTTCTGCTCCCTTGCCAGGACCGATATGGGATATCCTTTTATGGCGCTCACGAGACTGGAAAGCTCCCAGCAGCCGAAGTGTGCCGTCAAAAGCATCGTGCCGCGCCCTGAGACGGCGGCATCGTCTATCCTCTTCATGTTCACGACTTCAACATAGGTATCTACGTATTTCTTATCCACCTTGGTAAGGTTGAGTATCTCCACGAATGTCTGCAGGAGGTTCCGGTAAACACCCTTTGTGATGCGCCTCAGCTCCGCCGGCCCTTTCTCCCCGGCGAACGCCGCCTTAAGGTTCGCGTACGCTATCAGACGCCGTTTCTTATTGAAGAAGAACGCCGCATCGCCGATCCGGCGGCCGAACCACAGGGCGGCGCTTATGGGGATGATGCTGAATATCCTGTTAAGGATTATTATGGCTACATACGCTATGTAATCGAGCAACGAGATCCTCCTTACCTGAAACGAGCGACATCTCCACCGCCAGGACCATGACGCGGCAATCGGTTATATAGAGGCCGAGCCGTGTCAATTTGACGAAGTCCTTTTCGGTGGTCACGATACAGTCGAATTTCCTCTCACTGCACCGTTTCGCGATGTACTTCATGTCCCTGTCCGTATAATTATGGTGGTCGCCGAAACGCAGGTGCTCAACTATGCCGGCGTTAAGGTCTTTTACCGTATCTTCGAAGTAGCCGGGGTCTCCTATGCTGGAGAGGAGCATCACCCTCTTCCCGTTCACGCTTTCGAGTGGCACGTTATCCCTCTTCTTCACATCATAAAAATATTTAGGCGTGTGGACCGCTTCCAGGAAGAGGATCCCCTCTTTCACCGGTCTTATCTCCGACTTTACCTTCTCAAGGTCGCATCTCGCTTTATTGACCTTTGTAAATACCACTATATCCGCCCTGGATAAGGCGCTCTTCGGTTCTCTCAGTATACCTCTCGGGAAGAGATGGCCGTTGCCGAACGGGTCCCTGGCATCTACCAGCACTATCTCAAGGTCCCGCGAAAGTTCCCAGTATTGAAATCCGTCGTCGAGGACAGCTATCTCGCTTCCGTAAAGCCGGATGGAGCGGTGCGCGCCCTTTACCCTGTCTTCGCCTACGATCACGGGCACATCGGGAAGCGCCTTCTTGAGCATGGCCTGCTCATCCCACCCGTATCCCCGTATAAGGACGCTCCCTTCCCTGCGCAGCGTCTCTTTAATAAGTCGGGAGAGCATGATCACAAAAGGCGTCTTGCCGGTCCCGCCAAGGGTGAGGTTACCGACGCTCACCACTTTCATGGGCGCTCTATGACTCCGGAATATGCCTGACCTGTACAATAGCGCCCTGACAAAGACCCCCGCCCCGTAACAGAGCGAGACGAGATACAAGAACCACTTGACGGGGACCGTCCAGAACGATCCCCTATCCGTCTCCGTCATAAGGGAATATATGAACGCGATGATATTCATAAAATATCCTGTTTAAAACGGCCCACCAGGGCCCGTATCACATCCAGGTTCTTATCCGTCGCTCCGCGATTCGCGAGGATCACCTCTTTTGCCTTATCGCCCAATCTTGAAATCTCGGCCTTGTTACGCAGAAGGAACCCGCACTGACGCAGGAGATCATCCTTATCCGCTACCTGGAGCGCCGCCTTTTCCCGCAAAAATGCCGATGCCACATCCCGGAAATTGAACATATGCGGCCCAAAGATCACAGGTTTCCCGAAAAGGGCCGGCTCTATGGGGTTCTGACCTCCGTGTCTGACAAGGCTACCGCCGACGAAGACGATCCCGGCAACAGAGTATATGTCGCGCAGGTCGCCGATGGTGTCGAGGAGGTAAACGAGTCGGGAGTCGGGAGTTGGGAGTTGGGAGTGTTGAGAATTGAGCAGAGAAGAGACGCGGACCGTATCAAAACCGAAACGCTTTATGACGGCCTCTATGGACGGGGTCCGCTCGATATGCCTGGGCGCGATCAGGAGCCGCAGGTCAGGAAAATTCCGGAGAAGGTCTTTAAAGACTTCCGTAACGGCCTCTTCCTCCCCTTCGTGGGTGCTGCCCGCGACAAAAAGCATAGACCCGTCTCCCAGGCCGAGAAGCGTCCTGATATCACCTGCCGGGGTCTCCTTACCCGCGGAGACCATATCGAACTTCATATTGCCGGTCACAAGGACCTTGTCTTCCGGCGCTCCCAGCGCCGATATCCTCTCTGCGTCAAGGCGGCTCTGCATGCACAGCATCTTTATCTTCTCCACGATCCCCTTCAAGAAGGCCCTGCCCAATCTGTATTTGCCGAAAGACCTGTCCGATATCCTTCCGTTCACCAGCACCGACGGGATCGACCGGCGATGGAGCTCAAGCAGCAGGTTGGGCCATATCTCCGTCTCCACCATTATGAAGAGGCGCGGGCGTATGAGATCGAGCGAGCGGCGGACAGTGCTCCTGAAATCGAGGGGAAGGTATAGGATGATGGCGTCCCCGGAAAAGGCCTTCAGGGCAGCCTTATTCCCGGCCCTCGTTATCGTAGATATAACTATCCCGTTCCCCGGGAATGCGCTCCTAAGGGCCGGTATGAGCGCCTTACAGACGGAAACTTCTCCTACGCTGACGGCGTGTATCCATATACGGTCCCTGCCGGACCCCAGCCGCCGGGCCTTTTGGGCATCATATACCCCGAACCTCTCACGGAAATCCCCGTGGAACTTTCCCCTGAATATGAGCGCGGGCAGATAGAATACCGCGAATATGAAGAACGCTATGTCGTAGAGCATCTCACCCGTTCCTGAATTTTACGCTCTCGGATGCGCCTTGTCGTATACCGCCTTGAGGCGCTCCGTCGTAACGTGCGTGTATATCTGTGTCGTCGACAGGTTCATGTGGCCCAATAGCTCCTGGACACTGCGCAGGTCCGCGCCGCGGTCAAGAAGATGCGTCGCGAATGAGTGGCGCAGCGAGTGCGGCGATATCGACTCCGCGATACTGCACGCGCGGATGTACTTGTTCACTATACGCCGGACGCTTCTATCCGTCAGGCGCCTGCCCGATTTATTGAGGAAGACGGCATCCTTATCCTTTACCTTTGCTTCCGCCTTTTTTGCCGCATATCGCCTGATGGCCCCTGTCGCCATCTCCCCGATCGGTACCAGCCGCTCTTTCGACCCTTTACCCAGGACCTTCGCTACCCCGCTTATAAAATCTACATCATCGGTATCCAGCCCGACAAGCTCGCTCACACGCATGCCTGTAGAGTACAGCGTCTCCAGGATCGCCCTGTCCCTCAACCCTGAGATATGGCTCACATCCGGCGCCTCGATAAGCCTGGCCATCTTATCGACATCCAGGAATGTCGGCAGTTTCTTGTCCAGCTTCGGGGTAGATATCGACGTTATGGGGTTGGTCTTTATGTACCCTTCCCTGTACAGGAACCTGAAGAGGCTCCTCAGCGAGGCGAGCTTCCTGGCTATGGTCGTCTTTGAATAGCTCTTTGCCCGCATCTCCGCCAGGAACCTGCGCAGGTCCAGGTGGGTTATATCCGTGATCTCTTTTTCACCCAGGAAGGAAGAGAAAGAATTAAGGTCTATGGTATAATTTATTATCGTATGGCGCGAGGCGTTCTTTTCGACCTTCAGATAATTTATGAATTTTTCGATGTGCCGTTGTATCATGCAGACGGTTCTTTTTCGGGAAGTTTTCTCGAGGTGTATTTACAGGCCGGGTATTTGGTGCACCCGTAGAACATGCCGCGCACGGAACGCCTCTCTATAAGCTCACCTGCGCAACCCTCATTCGGGCATTTCACGCCGGTGGTGATCGACTTGGCGTTCTTGCATTCCGGGTATCCCGAACAGCTCAAGAATTTTCCCCGCCTGCCCCATTTTATGACCATCGGCCGGCCGCACTGCTCGCATACCTGGTCCGTCTCGGTGAGCTCCTTCTTCATATCCTTCATGTTGATCTTCGCCGCTTCGACGGAATGTATAAAAGGCGAGTAGAAGCTCTTGAGCACGATCAGCCAATCGGCCTCACCTTCCTCGATGCCGTCCAGCTCATCTTCAAGGCGCGCCGTAAACTCCACATCGAGCACCTTCGGGAAATGTTCCATGAGAAGGCGCGTAACGATAGTGCCGAGCTCCGTAGGCCTGAAGTACCCGGAGTCGCGCCTCACGTAATCCCTGGAGACTATCGTCTGTATTATGGGGGCGTACGTCGACGGCCTTCCTATGCCGAGCTCTTCCAGCGCCTTCACCAGCGTGCCGTCCGAATAGCGCGGGGGCGGCTTCGTAAAATGCTGGCTGGGTATGAGCTCTACCAGGTCGAGCGGCTCGTCCACCGACAGTATCGGCAGTTTGCTCTTGTCGTCCTTCTCCTCCGCCTCGACCTCATAGACAGCGGCATAACCGTCAAAGAGGACCTTCGTCGCGCTCGCCTTGAAGAGATACTCGCCCGCCTTTATGTCGACCGTGGTCTGGGAGAGGAGCGACGGGGTCATCTGACTTGCGAGGAACCTGTTCCATATGAGCTGGTAAAGCTTCATCTGGTCGGGAGAGAGGACGTGCTTCACGGTGTTCGGATCTATCAGAGGCACGGTCGGCCTTATGGCCTCGTGCGCCTCCTGGGCCGACTTCTTCGACTTGTAAACATTCGGCACTTCCGGATAATATCTCTTGCCGAATTTTTCCAGTATATAATCCTTGGCCGCCTTCTGGGCCTCTTTCGATATCCTTACGGAATCTGTCCTCATGTAGGTTATGAGACCGACGCTTCCCTCTTTCCCTATCTCCACTCCCTCGTAGAGCGACTGGGCTATCTGCATCGTCCTGGCGCCGGAGAACCTCAATTTATTGAACGCCTCCTGCTGCAATTTACTGGTCGTGAACGGCGGATACGGGTTCTTCTTCTTCTTCGTCTCCCGGATATCGGAGACGACATATACTTCACGCTTCAGTGTCTCTACGGCGCGTTCGGCGTCTTCCTTACGGCATATCTCTATCGCCTTGCCCCTGTACTTATCGAGTTTTGCCCTGAATCTGTCCTTTTCGGAATCGGCCCTCCTCTTAAGGTCCGCCTCTATATCCCAGTATTCCTGCGGCTTGAAGAGCTTTATCTCATCCTCGCGCTCGACGATAAGGCGGACGGCGACAGATTGGACCCGCCCCGCGCTAAGGCCCCTGGAGACCTTCTTCCAGAGGAGCGGGCTCAGAGTATATCCGACTATCCTGTCAAGTATGCGGCGGGCCTGCTGGGAGTTCACAAGGTTCATGTCGATGTCCCGCGGGTGCTTGAACGCGTTGACCACCGCGTCCTTCGTTATCTCGTCGAACGTCACGCGATAGAACTTCTTCTCCTTATCCTTCAGGGCATTACCTATATGCCAGCTTATCGCCTCGCCTTCCCTGTCAGGATCGGCAGCAAGGTATATGGCCTTCTTATCCTTCGCCTCTTTCTTAAGCGCCGACAGGTTCTTCTTCCTGTCGGATATCACTATATATTCCGCCTTGAAATTGTTCTCGACGTCTACTCCCAGCTTCGACTTGGGAAGGTCTATTATATGCCCCATGCTGGAGACGACCAGGAAATCTTTTCCAAGGAATTTATTTATCGTCTTCGCCTTCGCCGGCGACTCCACTATAACAAGGTTCTTTGCCATTTAATCTCCCTTTTTTACGAATTGTTTCCCGGGCAGCTCTTTGACCATGCGTTTCAACTGAAGCCCCAGGAGCGCCTTCGACGCCCTGGGCGCTACCAGGCGCGCTTTTGCGATTATATCATCTATGTAGAGCGGTTCGTCCGACAGGACCCTGTATATCTTCCTTTCATCGTCCGTCAGAGAATTATAAAGATATGCCTTCGTCATCCTGGCTATCGCCCCGCCCTTTTCCGGTCCCGCCTCGCCGGAAAGCGTTTTAAGATCAGGCACAGAAAGCTCTTCCATGATATCGTCTACGGAGACCGCCATCCTGGCGCCGTCTTTTATAAGTTCGTTCGCGCCCGCGCTCGTACGCGACGAGATCTTGCCCGGAACGGCGAAAACGTCCCGCCCCTGTTCCAGCGCGAAGTTCGCGGTTATGAGGGCGCCGGAGTTGCGCGCCGCCTCTACCACCACGACACCGAGCGACAGGCCGCTTATTATGCGGTTACGCTGCGGAAAGTTGCCCGGGAGCGGCGCTACGTCATCCTCGAACTCCGTCACGACAGCGCCATGCCCCGCGATCCGGCCGTAAAGTTCCTCGTTCTCCGGGGGATAGATGTTGTCATGGCCGCTCCCCATTACGGCAACGGTACGCCCTCCGGCCATAAGAGCGCCTCTATGGGCGGCAGAATCTATCCCGCGCGCCATACCGCTCACTACGGTCACTCCCCGGACCGCCAGTTCATACGCAAGCTTTTCGCACGTCTCGATGCCGTACGGGGACGCCCTCCGCGAACCGACAAGGGCCACCGCCAGTTTATCCTCCGGTAGAAGCGTCCCGTTCACGTAGAGGACCTTCGGTGGATCATAAATATTCTTAAGGTTCTCGGGATACTCCGGGTCTGTAATTCGAATCTTCTTAATTGTCATTACCCAGCCACTTACTTCCTCTTCACGATAAGCCCGAACGCCACCCAGCTCGCCAGCAGTATGACAAGGGTGGCCCCGATCCCGTTCAGGGTCAGTATATTACGCTCCAATCCCGCCTTTTCGCGCCTGAATATATCGAGGAGATACTCTTCCTCCGAATTCTTGAACACCTTATCGGCCTTCGCCTGTTTGACTATTATCGCCCTGGCCCTATCCTCTACCGCCGCCTTCCTGTGAAATAAGGGGACCCCGATCAATACATAATTGAACGCAAGCACGAGAAAGAGGGTCGCTCCTATCCATATGCGGGTCTTCCGTATCATTCCTTTGTCTCCTCCGGGGCCCTGGTCACCATCTCCGCTATCCTGTCCACCGCCTGGCGTATTGTGAGAGAGCCCGTATCGACGGTGAAGTCCGCCCTCGCGTAGAACGGCCCGCGCTTGGCGAGGAGATCCCTTATCTTGCGCTTCGGGTCTTCCACGTTGAGAAGAGGCCTGTGTTTGTACTTCTTCGTCCTCTTCATTATCGTCTCTTCGTCCGCTGTGAGACATACGACGAGGCCGTTAGACTTCATATTCGCGATGTTCTCTTCCCGCATGACCGCGCCGCCGCCGGCGTCTATAACGACGTTCTCCATGCCGGAGACCTGCGCTATGATACGGCTCTCGACCTCCCTGAAATACCCCTCTCCCTGCCGGGTGAATATCTCGTTTATGGTACACTTCTCCTCTTTCTCAATGAGGTCATCGGTAGAGATATAACGCATATTGAGCTTGCGCGCGAGCGCCGTGGCGATCGTCGTCTTCCCCGTTCCCATGAATCCTATGAGTATAATGTTCTTCAATTTTTCAGCTTTCAGCTTTCAGCTTTCAGCTTTCAGCAGCTATCAGCCTGCCTGACGGCAGTCAGGTTTTTGTTTTAGCTGATAGCTGTGAGCTGACAGCTGATAGCTCTTACGTCCTCTTCACCTGCTCCAAATACCCTTCATAATTCCTCTTCATCTCAGCGATAGAATCGCCGCCGAACTTCTCCGTCATCGCATTGGCGACCTCAAGCGCCGAAACCGCTTCACCGATAACGCCCGCCGAAGGCACGGCGCATATATCCGAACGCTCCACCGCCGCCTTGAAGGCGGCCTTCGTCTTTATATTAACGCTGGAAAGGGGCTTCCTGAGCGTCGATATCGGCTTCATCACTGCCTGCATTACGATAGCTTCGCCGTTAGTCATACCGCCCTCTATACCGCCGGCGTTATTGGTCCTCCTGCAGAAACCGTCTCTCTTATCATAGAATATCTCGTCATGCACTATCGAGCCCCTGCGCCTGGCGACTTCGAACCCTATGCCGAAGCTGACACCCTTTACGGCCTGGATGGACATGACGGCGCGCGCGAGATTTGCGTCGATACGCCTGTCCCACTGCGTGTAACTGCCCAATCCCGGGGGGACACCCTCTATTATGATCTCAAAGACGCCGCCCAGCGTATCACCCGCCTTGAGAGCGTTATCTATCTCCGCGCACATAAGACGCGCCGCATCGGGGTCCGCACAACGGACGATCGAACGCTCCGACATCGTGATGATCTTGCCGAGTGACATGCCTCTGGCGTCGGACTCCACGGGCCCTATCATTATAACGTGGCTCCCTACCCTGATACCGAACTCTTTCAGGAGAGACCTGGCTGCCGCTCCAGCCGCCACCCGCGCCACCGTTTCGCGGGCGCTTGCCCTCTCAAGCACGTTCCTGGCGTCCCGGAAACCGTACTTAAGCACACCCCCGAGATCGGCATGGCCCGGCCTCGGCTCCAGCACCGCGGGCAGTCTCTCTATCGACTGGTCGACATTCTTTATCATCAGGGCTATGGGGCTGCCGATGGTGAGACCCCTGCGCATGCCGGATAATATCTCCACCTTATCCGACTCTATGCGCATCCTCTTACCGCGGCCATATCCGGACATGCGCCTTGCGAGTTCGTCATTTATCGCTCTCTCATCTATGCGCAATCCCGCGGGCATGCCGTCGATTATGGTGAGCATGCACTTGCCGTGCGATTCACCTGCGGTCAAATATCGTAGCATAATCGCCTCCTTTAAACTCCGTAGAACAACATCCCGATTATTCTTTCCCCGAAAAATATAGCTATGAGCACGGCTAATGAAAGATACGGACCGTACGGTATCGTCTCCGCCCCGCGTTTTATCTTCATGATGATACCGGTTATCGAACCGAAGAACGGCGCTATGAAAAATGCGAGGATCACAAGCTCCCACCCGAGGAATGCCCCCGCCATCGCCATCAACTTAACGTCTCCGCCGCCCATCGCCTCTTTTTTGAATACCATCTCACCCAGAACTCCCGTGAGGTATATCGCCCCTCCGCCGGCTAAGGCGCCTGCCAGGGACTGCAAAAGGCCGCGCCACTTGACGCTCTCGCCGAAAAGGGACGGGAATAATGCCGAGAATATTATGCCCGCCGCAAAGACGGATATCGTCACCTCATCCGGTATCTCTTCGATCTCGAGATCGACGAATGTGGCTATTATAAGAGCTGACGTTAAGAGTGAATATGCAAAGAACCTCTCGTTTAAGCCGAATTTCAAAAATAACGCCGTTATGAGCGCCGCGGCAATGAGCTCTACAAGAAAATACCTGAAAGATATCGCCTGGCTGCATGCCCTGCATCTTCCTTTCAGCAACAGATAGCTGACGAACGGTATGTTGTCATACCAGGCTATCCTTGTACCGCACTTCGGACAGTGGGAAGGCGGCATCACTATCGATTGGCCTTTCGGAAGGCGGTATATACATACGTTGAGGAAACTCCCCACCACCGCCCCTATAACGAATACGAATAGATTAACCATCCCCTATCCCCTATACCCTATACCCTAACTTTGCTTACTCAGCTCTTCCCTCAGCGCTCTGCGCATCACACCGACCGGCGCCTTCTTCCCTGTCCATATCTCGAAAGCAATAGCGCCCTGATACAGGAGCATACCTGTCCCGGTAAGGGCATGGAGTTTCGCTTTTGTCGCTTCGGCTACAAGCGCGGTCGTCTTACGGTTATATACAAGATCATATACATATAACCCCGTATGTAAAAGATCCTTATCAACCGGCGACGGATCCCCTTCCTTCATCCCCACAGGGGTAGCGTTTATCAAGAGATCCGCCCCTTCTATGGCCCGCTCAAGAGACCCTTTGACTATATGCAGCCGCTCAACGCCGTAATACCCGCTGTAATGGGCCTTCAGGTCTTCGCATCTCTTTCCGTCGACATCATATATGAATATCTCTTTCGGGCCGTTCCCCAGATACATGGTAACGGCCGTCGCCGCGCCGCCCGCGCCCAGTATCAGTATCGTCTTGCCCTCCGGCTCGAACTTCAACTCCTCCACCAGAGACCGGTAGAAGCCCGGACCGTCCGTATTGAACCCTTCCGGCTTACTGCCGGTGACCTTTATGGTATTGACGGCGCCGAGGCGTTTCGCGTTCTCGTCCAGCACGCCGTGCCTGGCTATATAATCCTTTGCCCCTATCTTATGCGGTATGGTGACGTTGATGCCGGATATCTGTTCCTTATCGAGAGATCCGAGGAAATCTTCAAGCTCGTGGGGTGCGACATCGAAGGTCCGGTACTCGGCGTCGATGCCGGAGGCGCGGAAAGCCGCATTCTGCATCGCCGGTGACAGCGAATGCTTTACCGGATGGCCTATTATTCCGTAGATCTTACTTGTCATATCGGCTCTTACCGCACAGGCCCGGGAGCGGGACAAGGGGGAACCGCGGGCTCATTTTCCGCGGACGAGTTTGTTCGCGGCATTTATGTACGCCTTGATGCTTGCCTCTATGATGTCGGTGCTCGCCCCTCTTCCCGAAACGACCCTTCCCTTGGACCCTATCTTGACCAAAACCTCACCGAGCGCGTCCTTCCCGCTTGTGACGGATCGTATCTGATAGTCGAGGAGCTTTCCGCCGATCCCGGCGATCTTGTCGATCGCCTTATAGCAGGCGTCGACCGGGCCGTCGCCGCTCGAAACGGAGTCCGTATTCTTGCCGTTGAACCTGAGCGTGACGTTCGCGGTCGGCTTGACCTCGTCCCCGGACGACACATGAAAATGGACGAGCTTGAACTTCTCCGGGATCTTGCTTATCTCCTCGTCTATTATCGTCTCGAGGTCCTCGTCGAAGATCTCTTTCTTCTTGTCCGCCAATTTTTTGAACCTTTCGAACGCCTCATCTACCTGCTCTTTTGCGAGGTCTATGCCCAGGCGCTTGAGCCGCTCGACGAAGGCATGTCTTCCCGAATGTTTGCCGAGCACTATCTTCGACTCTTCGAAACCGACATCCTCCGGCTTCATGATCTCGTAGGTTATGCGTTCCTTCAATATGCCGTCCTGGTGTATCCCGGATTCGTGCGCGAACGCGTTGGAACCGACGATGGCCTTGTTCGGCTGTACAGGCATCCCCGTCAGCTTAGAAACGAGCCGGCTCACCTTGTATATATGCTTCGTATTCACATCCGTATGGATGCCCCGGAAGATATCGGACCTCGTCTTTATCGTCATGACTATCTCTTCAAGCGAAGCGTTACCCGCGCGTTCCCCGAGCCCGTTCATGGTGCACTCGACCTGGCCTGCGCCGTTCAGGACGGCCGCGAGAGAATTTGCCACGCCCAGCCCAAGGTCATTATGGCAGTGTACGCTTATGACGCATCTATCGATATTCGGGACGTTCTCTTTTATGCCCCTGATAAGATCGGCGAATTCAAAAGGCGTGGCATACCCTACCGTATCGGGTATGTTCACCGTTGTCGCCCCTGCGTCTATTACCGCCCCGACCACTTTATAGAGGAACTCCCTCTCCGTGCGGGACGCGTCTTCCGGAGAGAATTCTATATCGGCGCATCTGGACTTTGCGTACTTTGTGGACGCTACCGCAAGGCGTAATATCTCGTCTTCGGCCTTCTTCAATTTATACTTCATGTGTATCTTCGACGTGGCGAGGAAGAGATGGACGCGCGGCCGCGCAGAGTGCTTTACCGCGTTGACGGCGGCATCTATATCCTTTTCGATGCACCGGGCCAGGCCGCAGATCACGGGCCCCTTCACATGCCTGGCGACGGCCTTCACCGCCTCGAAATCGCCCGGGCTCGAGATAGGAAAACCCGCCTCGATCACGTCTACACCCAAAACGGCGAGCTCCCTGGCGATCTCGAGCTTCTCGTTTATATTCAAGCTCGCCCCGGGCGACTGCTCACCATCCCTCAATGTCGTATCGAATATTATTATCTTTCCCATGCTCTTACCGTTATTTCATCCACGGCATCATCTTCCTCAATGCCGCCCCTACCTTCTCTATCGGATGATCGTCTTCCTTTTTCATTATGCTGTTGAAGTTCGGCCTGCCCTCTTCATTCTCCTTTATCCACTCGCGGGCGAATTTACCGCTCTTTATCTCTTTCAGTATCTTCTTCATCTCCTTGCGTGTGCGCTCTGTTATTATGCGTTTCCCGCGGGAGATGTCTCCATAGCAGGCAGTATTGGAGACCCTGCGCCTCATACCGCTTATGCCCGTCTCCTGTATAAGATCGGTTATCAGTTTGAGCTCATGCAGGACCTCAAAATATGCTATCTCCGGCTGGTAACCTGCCTCCAGCAGAGTATCGAACCCTGCCTTGATCAGTTCGCTGGCACCGCCGCACAGCACCGCCTGCTCGCCGAAGAGGTCCGTCTCCGTCTCTTCGTCAAATGTCGTCTCGATGACCCCTGCCCTGGTACCGCCGATACCCTTGGCGTACGCCAGGGCCGTCTTCATGGCATTCCCTGTGGCATCCTGGTAGACCGCCACAAGACACGGCACCCCCTTCCCCTCCTCGTACATCCTGCGCACGAGAGCGCCGGGCCCCTTTGGCGCGATCATGAAGACATCTATCTTCTTCGAGGGCTTTATCTGCTTGAAACGTATATTGAACCCGTGCGAAAAGACGAGGGACTTGCCCTTCGTCATATTCTTCGCGATGGCATCTTTATATATCTTTGCCTGAAGATGGTCCTGGGTAAGTATCTGGATGATGTCACCTGCCGCCGATGCCTCTTCCGCAGAGACGGGCTTGAATCCGTCCTTCACCGCCTGTTCATAATTTGGGGTGTTGGGAAGTTCGCTTACTATGACATCCACTCCCGAATCCCTCAGGTTAAGGCTCTGCCCGCGCCCCTGGATACCGTACCCTATCACCGCGACCTTCTTCCCTTTCAGGATATTCAGGTCCGCGTCCTTGTCATAATATATCTTCGCCATGTCTGATTCCCCTTTCTAACACCGTATGTCACCAAGTCACCATGTCACCAGGTCACAAGTTTTAAAGTCACTGGTGACTTTGTGACTTTGTGACTTTGTGACTCTCACTCGTTTACCTCGGGCTTGCCGTCTGCCTTCAGCCCCTTGTCCTCTATGCTCATAGCTATCCTGCCGGTCCTGACCACCTCCATCATACCGAAAGGACGCAACAGCTCAAGCAGCGCATGGATCTTATTATGGTCGCCGACCGCCTCCGCGCTTATAGACCTGGCACCGGCGTTGACTACCCTGGCGCCTACAGAATCTATCGCCTCTATCGCTTCTTTCCGGTTCTTGGCGGTGACGGACACTTTGACCATAACGAGTTCCCTGTCCACGAACTCACCCTCCTTAAAATCGACCACCTTTATTATATCGATCAGCTTATTCAGCTGCTTCTTTATCTGCTCAAGCGTCTTTTCGTCGCCTTCGACGACTATGGTCATACGCGATACGGCCGGGTCTTCCGTCTCTCCGACCGCGAGCGAATCGATATTATACCCGCGCGCGCTGAAGAGCCCCGCGACCCGCGCGAGCACACCGAACTTATTCTCAACCAATACCGATATCGTATGTTTCACTTTTTCCTCCAAACTCCTAACTCCCGACTCCAAACTAACTACGCCAGCCCTCCGCCTATCATCTTATTGATCGCCTCTCCTGCCGGCACCATCGGAAAGACGTTCTCCTCTTTCTCGACATGAAAGTCCAGAAAGACGACGTTGTCGGTCTTAAGCGCCTTCTCTATGGCGGGGCGCACCTCTTCTTTTTTGGTAACGCGTATGCCGCAGGCACCGTAACTGGCCGCCAGCTTCACAAAGTCGGGGCATCCGCCATCGAAACAGGTCTGGGAGTAGCGCTTCTTATAAAAGAGCTCCTGCCATTGCCTCACCATCCCCAGGCATGAGTTATTGAGTATCGCGACCTTCACCGGCAGCTTATTGATGACCGCCGTCGCGAGCTCCTGTATATTCATCTGTATGGAACCGTCGCCGGCTATATCGAAGACGGCCGCCTTGGGATCCCCGAGCTGCGCGCCTATGGCCGCGGGGAATCCATACCCCATGGTCCCCAGGCCGCCCGAGGATAACATCGTCCTGGGCTTTATGAACTTATAGAACTGGGCGGCCCACATCTGGTTCTGGCCCACCTCCGTTGCTATGATCGCCTCTCCCCCGGTCGCCTTCCATATCTCCTCAATGATGTATTGGGGGCGGAGCTTATCGTCGTCTTTATAGAAGAGGGGATGTTTCTTCTTCCAGTCATCTATCCTCTTGACCCACTCCTTAGTATCCGTCTTCTTCACCGTCTTCACAAGTTTCGCAAGGATGGTCTTAGCGTCCCCTACTATGGGGATATCGACATCGACATTCTTGGAGACGCTTGCCGGGTCTATGTCTATATGTATGACCTTGGCATGCGGCGCGAACGCATCGAGCTTACCGGTCACCCTGTCATCGAACCGCGCGCCGACCGCTATGATGAGGTCGGACTCCATGATAGCATAGTTCGCGTAAGCGGTACCGTGCATGCCGAGCATCCCGAGCGAAAGCTTATGCGTCTGCGGGAATGCGCCGAGACCCAGCAGCGTCATCGTCACGGGTATCTCGTTTTTGGTCGCAAGCTCGAATATCTCAGCGGAAGCGCCTGATATTATAGCGCCGCCCCCAACATAGAGAAGAGGCCTCTTCGAGTCCTCGATCGCCTTTTTGGCCCTCTTTATCTGCCCGGGGTGGCCAACGTAAGTAGGTTTATACCCGCGTATATCGACCTTTTCCGGATAGTGGAATTCCGTCTCCTGGACCTGGATATCGGACGGGAGGTCTATGAGCACAGGGCCGGGCCTGCCGGTCGTAGCTATATGGAACGCCTCTTTCACTATCCCGGCGAGGTCCTTGACGTCCTCCACAAGATAGTTATGCTTAGTTATAGGCCTCGTTATGCCGGTGATATCGGCTTCCTGGAATGCGTCATTCCCTATCAAGAACGACTTCACCTGTCCGGTTATCGCCACCATCGGGATGGAGTCCATGTAAGCGGTCGCTATGCCCGTGACAAGGTTAGTCGCGCCGGGGCCTGAGGTCACGATGCAGACCCCCGGTTTCCCGGTAACGCGCGCATATCCGTCGGCCGCGTGCGCCGCACCCTGCTCATGCCGCGTCAGGATAAATCTTATCGGGGCATCATACAGCTGGTCGAAAACGGCCAGCACCTGGCCCCCGGGATAGCCGAATATCACTTCGACCCCCTCTTTCTTGAAGCACTCTATCAGTATCTTTGCGCCTGTCATTTTCATAAAGTATATAGCCCCTTAGGGTATAGGGTTTAGGGTATAGGGTATAGTAATATTTTACCTTACGCTTTTAAGATCGCTCCCTCTGATGCCGAAGAGACCATCTTCGCATATCGCGCGAGATAACCTTCCGTCTCTTTCGGCGCGGGGGCCCTCCATTTAGCGAGGCGCGCCTTTATCTCGCCTTCGCTGAGGTCCACGTCAAGCCGCCTCGACGGTATATCTATTATGATCCCGTCATCGTCCTGCACTATCGCAAGCGCCCCTCCGGCAAAGGCCTCGGGAGCTATGTGGCCTATGCAGGGCCCCTGCGTCCCTCCCGAAAACCTTCCGTCGGTGATCAACGCAACGTGGTCCGCAAGCCCCATACCGACGATCGCCGCGGTCGGGGATAGCATCTCCCTCATCCCGGGTCCGCCCTTCGGACCCTCATAGCGGATCACGATGCAATCGCCCTTTTTGATCTTCCCTGCCATGATCGTCTGCATGCACGCCTCTTCAGAATCGAAGACACGGGCCTTTCCCTTGAACTTCATCATCGCCTCCGAGACGGCGGTCTGCTTTATGACCGCGCCCTCTGGCGCAATGTTCCCGCGGAGCACCGCTATCCCGCCCTCCTGGTGATAGGCGTTCTTTGCGTCGCGTATAACGTCCTCGTCCAGCACCTGCGCATCGTTCGCTATCTGGCTGATCGATCTCCCGCTTGAAGTCATGATGTCGCTCAGGGAATTCTTCATCCTCTTCATGATCGCGGGGATGCCCCCGGCAGATTCCAGGTCTTCCATGAAATGCTCCCCGCCGGGAAGTATATTAGTGATGTGCGGCGTCCTCTTCGAGATCTCGTCGAACATATCGAGCGAGACCTTGACACCGAACTCATTCGCTATCGCTATCAGATGGAGCACCGTATTGGTCGAACCTCCCAGCGCCATATCGATCTTTATCGCGTTCTCGAACGCCTCCCTGCGCATGATCGTGCGCGGAAGGATGTTCCGGCGCACCAGGTTCACGATCACTTCGCCGCTCGCCTGGGCGATCCTCTCTTTTTTCGCCGAAACGGCAAGGCTCGTCGCGCACCCGGGCACGCTCATACCGAGGGCTTCCGTCACGCAGGCCATGGAGTTCGCCGTATAGAGCCCCTGGCAGGCGCCCGCCCCGGGACAGGCGCACATCTCAAGCGCGCTCATCTCTTCCTGGGATATCTCGCCCTTCTTGAAGCGTCCGACCGCCTCAAATGTATCTTTGACCAGGGATAACCGCCTTCCCCTCAGGTTGCCGCTCATCATGGGTCCCGCCGTCACTACTATGGAAGGGACGTTGATCCGCCCGACCGCCATCAGCATGCCCGGCGTTATCTTATCGCAGTTGGTAAGGCAGACGAGCCCGTCAAAGCAGTGTGCCTTCATGATCGTCTCGACCATATCGGCGATAAGCTCTCTTGAAGCAAGCGAATACTTCATGCCCGTATGTCCCATAGCTATGCCGTCGCATATGCCGGGAATGCCGAAGAAGAAAGGCACCCCGCCCGCAGCCGCTATGCCGCGCTCGATGAACCGCTCAAGGCGCGCCATATGTATATGCCCCGGGATTATATCGGTCCTTGAGGTCGCAACCGCTATAAACGGCTTAGCCATATCATCTTTGGATATGCCTGTGGCGTACAGGAGACTGCGCGCACCTGCCCTCTCAATACCCTTCTTTATCTTGTCGCTTTTCATAGGATTTCCTCATCTTTTAGATACCGAACCCCGTATCACACTTAGATTTAGCATTATATAATATTATGAGCTAATATGTCAATTGAATTAAAGGAGGAACCCTTGAGGACTATATGTAGATCCGCGGGACGCGGTTTGAGATGGAGCAGATGACTTCGTAGGCGATGGTGCCTGCAAGGCGGGCAAGGCGCTCGGTCCTGATCTCGTTACGGCCCTGCCGGCCTATAAGGACGACCTCGTCCCCCAGTTGTACGCCCTTTATGTGGCCGACATCTATCATCGTCTGGTCCATAGTGACCTTGCCTATAACGGGGGCGATCTGCCCTCTCACCAGGACCTCCGCCTTATTGGACAGGTTCCGGCCGTATCCGTCAGCGTAACCGATCGGCAGGGTCGCGATCTTCGTGTGCTTCTGGGTGATGTAGGTCCTCCCGTAGCTTATAGACCGCCCGGGAGGCGTATCTTTTATGAAGACTATCTTCGTCTTGAGCGAAAGGGCCTGTTTCAGCTTTATAAGCTTCGGGAAGGTATGCTTCGGATACATCCCGTATATGATGAGGCCGGGCCGCACGAGGTTCATATGCGACCTCCCGAAGTCAACGGTCGCTATCGAATTGGCCGCATGGCGTATCGGTATCTTGATCCAGTTCCTCTCTATCTCGGCAAGGAGCTTTTCGAAGGCGTCGATCTGGTATTTCGTGAAGAAATCGTCCCTGCCGGCGCTTGAAAAATGGGTGTAGATGCCTTCCAGCACAAGCCCCTTCTCCCCCACTATCTTTTTGATGAAATCGGACGCATCTTCGTGCCATACGCCTATCCTGCCCATACCGGTATCTATCTTTATATGGGCCTTCACCTTCAACCCATCCTCGCTGGCTTTGCGTATCGAATCGATCAGCTCGGGTCCGCATATGGTAAGCGTAATATCCTTCTCGGCCGCGGCCCTAACTTCTGACGGCAGGACCGAACCGAGTATAAGTATAGGCGTCTTTATGCCGTGGTCCCTCAGCCGCACCGCTTCATCCGTCGTGGCTACGCCCAGGTAGTCGACATTGAGCCGGTCCAGGACCGTCGCGACCTCGACCGTGCCGTGGCCATAGGCGTTCGCCTTGACGACCGCCATTATCATGACATTCTTCCCGACCATACGCCGGACCTGCTTATAATTATATTCGATGGCCTTCAGGTCCACCTCCGCCCATGTCGGCCTGTGGCGCGTCCTCGTGACCCCGTTCATCGTCTTTACTTTTATCTCATCCATACTTTCCCTATACCCCATACCCTAACCCCTATACCCCCTTAATGTCGCACTCCTTCGAATACATATACATCGGCTCCAGGTCTTCAGGGGCGACGGACTTCTCCCTCTTGAGGATTTCCAGGCCGAGCATCGCTACGATCCCGGCGCGCGGATGCCAGTCCTTCTTAAAATGGACGGCGCCTTCCGGTGTGACCTGCCCTGACGCATTGCCCAGAAGCATGATATCTTTTATCTTCATCTCTTTTATTTTATTCGATAGATCCCCGGCCGGCAACAATAAATATTTCGAGATCTTCTTCAGCTTCCTGCCGTCTGACCTGTAGAGACACCCATATACCTTATTCTTGCGCGCATCCAGCACGGGACATACCACCCCGGTGAATTTCACGGCGTTCTGCGCGATCGCGTCCAGGGTCGGGACGGCTGCGACGGGCTTCTTCACGGAATAAGCGAGGGCCTTTATCGTGACCACCCCTATCCTGAGGCCCGTGAACGATCCCGGACCGGCGCTTATGCAGAAGCCGTCGATATCGCGCAATTTAAACCTTGCCTTCCCAAGCGCGCGGTCTATCATCGGAACGAGAAGGCTCGAATGGCTCATATCTGCCTTCCTGTGGAACCGGCCCAGCACCTTGCCGCCGTCGCAAACGGCGATGCTGAGGTAGTCCGTCGATGTGTCTATTGCGAGTAGTTTCATTGTTCAGCTTTCAGCTTTCAGCTTTCAGCTTTCAGCTTTCAGCAGCTATCAGCATGCCTGACGGCAGTCAGGCTTTTGTTTTAGCTGATAGCTGAAGACTGATAGCTGAAAGCTCTATGCGTGTTTTTTTACAACTATCTTCCTCTCATTCTCTCCCGCGACCGACAACTTCACTTCGATATATCTCTTCGGCAAAAGGGCGCGGATCCTGTCCGCCCACTCGACGACGGTCACGCCTTCTCCGTAGAAATATTCGTCGTAATTCATGGGATCGAGGATACCCGGCTTATCGAGCCTATACAGGTCAAAATGATAAAGGGGCATCCTCTTACCCCTGTACTCTTTTATTATGACGAACGAAGGGCTGTTGACGTAACGCACATCTTTCACCCCGAGCCCTTTCGCTATGCCTTTGGTGAATACGGTCTTGCCGGCTCCCAGGTCCCCGATGAGGGCTACCACATCGCCTCTCTTCAGCTCCCCGGCAAGCTCCCGGCCCATCCGTATGGTATCTTCCCTGCTATGAGAGATCATCTTTAAAAATGGAGATATCCTTTAGGTTTCAATGGCTTCTCTCTGCCGTACTCATCGATAAGGCGGCATCCATAACGTTTATCGGTGACCTCTCCTATAAGCGTGACCGGCGTCTTCATACGGGGAAGGGCGGACCTGAAGAGACGCGCCGCCTCGGGCGCGGCCATGGTGAATAAAAGCTCGAAGTCCTCCCCTCCGTACAGCGCGTCTTCCAGGGAACGCGCCGCACCTGACAGCGGGACTGCGCCCGCACAGATCCTGGCGCCTGCGGAACTCGCCTTGAGAAGGCGCCGGAGATCGAGGGCCAGCCCGTCGGAGATGTCGATCATGGAGTGGACCTTGAAATCCCTGACGAGCGAACGCGACTCCTCCAGCCGGGGCATAAAACGGAGATGCCGTCCTTTTATTGAACCTCCCAATCCTCCGGTCACCAGGATCGCATCCCCTCTCACGGCGCCGCTTCGCAGGACGAGGTCGCCCTTCTTCACCTCTCCTATAAGCGAAACATCGATCACCACCCTGCCGGAGGCGCTCGTATCGCCGCCCACTATATTTATGCCGCACATCCCGGCGAGGCTCCGCATGCCTTTATATACACCGTCGGCGAAAGAGACGGGGAGGTCCGGATCTATGGCTGCGGAGACGAGCGCATATCTGGGCGCTCCTCCCATCGCAGCTATGTCGCTGACGTTCCTGGCAAGCGCCTTCCACCCTATCTCGAAAGGCGTCGCGCCGGACCGTTTGAAATGGACATCCTCCACGAGCATGTCGCAGGTGAAGAGGAGATATTTATCCTTTGTCCACCTGATCACGGCGGTATCGTCGCCGATACCCTTCACTACGGACCCGTCGAGCCGGATGCCTTTGGCGAGCCGCTCGATGAGCCCTATTTCACCTATATCTCTTATCTTCATATCGTTTCCCTACTACCTACGACCTAACACCTAAGATGGTGAACCGGTCACTTTAACTTTCCCAGACTTTTACCATACGGCTTCCTGAATATGCCCTTCTCGGTCACTATGGCCGTGATGAGGCCGTTAGGAGTGACGTCAAAGGCCGGGTTGTATACCTTCACGCGCCTCGGCGCTATCATCTTGCCCAGGGCGCCTCTTACCTCGTCGGCGTGCCGTTCCTCTATCGGTATCTCCCTGCCTGACCTCAGGCTGAGATCGAACGTAGATAGAGGCGCTACTACATACATGGGGATACCGTGGTGTTTGGCGAGGACGGCCAGGTTATATGTCCCTATCTTGTTCGCCGTGTCCCCGTTACCGGCGATCCTGTCGGCCCCTACGAAGACCTTGTCGACCATACCCCTCTCCATGAGACTCGCCGCCATATTATCGCAGATGAGGGTCGTGTCGATATGCTCATGCATCAGCTCCCAGGCGGTGAGCCGTGAGCCCTGGAGAAGAGGGCGGGTCTCGTCGACGTATACCTTTATCCGCTTTCCCTGCCTCTTCGACTCAAAGAGGACCCCGAGCGCTGTCCCGTAATCCGCGGTCGCCAGCCCCCCGGCATTGCAGTGTGTAAGGATCCTGTCCCCTCTCCTGACCAGGCGGGCGCCGAATCCGGCCATGAGCCGGCAATTCTTCTTATCCTCTTCGATGATATCGAGCGCCTCTTTGAGCAGTATCTCTTTTATCCTGGCCACAGGCCTCTTCCTGTTCGCGCAGGCGGTCTCTTCCATCCTCGCCATTGCCCAGAAGAGGTTGACCGCCGTCGGGCGTGAACGCCCCAGGAATGCCCTTATACGCTTCAACTCGCGGTGGAGACCCCCGAAATCCCCCGCCCTGGACCTTTTGATGCCCAGCACCATGCCGAGGGCGCCCGCTATACCAAGCGCCGGGGCCCCGCGTATCTCGAGACGCCTGATCGCCTTCCACAGGCGCCCGATATCTGCGCAATAGACATATTTGAGCTTCCCGGGCAGGAGCGTCTGGTCCACATACTTTATCTTCCCGTTCTTCCAGCTTATCGTCTCAACAGGCATCGCTCACCCCCATATCGCCTTCGTCAGCACGTTGCGCCTGATGTCGATCGCCCTGTAAGGGCAGACTTCGTGGCAGCACATGCACCTGACGCACTTTTTGTAATCTATCCTGCAGCGATCCGGCTCTATCTCTATCGCCTCCGCCGGACAGCTTATCTTGCAGAGGTTGCACCTGGCGCATACCCTTGCGTCTATATACGGGTTGAACTTCACCAGCGATGCGAAGCTGTTCAATAATGCCTTCGGCAAAAATTTCAGAGGCGTCGTCTGCGGAAGCTTGAAATCTTCTTTTATGAAATTTTTAATGTCCTCTCCGGCGATCTCTATCCTGGCCGGATCCATCTCCCCCAGCCCGGCCGCATACGCTTCTCTCGTCGTAAGTACGTCCCACGGCTCCAGGCCCATCGTCCTGGCGAGACACGAATCTATCGCCACCGCGTCTTCGCCGGCCATGATGAACCCCATATTCTTAAGCTCTCCCCTCGCCGGGCCGTCGCCCTCCATCGCTATCACGGCATCGACCACGGTCAGTTTCGGTCTCGCGATCGAATATACCCTGGCGATCAGTTTCGCGAACTCTTCGGGTTTCGGGGCGCGCGAATGGCACCCGGCCTTGTACAGGCCGACCAGGGTGCCGAATGTATTCTTTATGGCGGCCGTCAATGTGGTAAGCACGTGGGTCTTCATCTTCGGTATCGAGATAAAAGAGCCGGAATCGAAGACGTGACGGCTTACCGGTATCCCGTCCACGAACTTCGAACTTGTGAACTTGACGATCTCCGCGCCTTCCTCCAGGGCTATGCGTTTCATGCCGGATATCTCCAGCACCTCTTCTATATTGCTGCCGAAACCTCCGGGCGAATCGCCGATGACGGGCCTGCCGCCCGCGCCCTTTACGAGCCTGACAAGCGCGCGCACAACCTCCGGGTGGGTATCCACGCAGTCCTCGGGGGGACGCGGCGAAAGGAGGTTCGGCTTCAGGAGCACCTTTGTGCCCGGCTTTACGAACTTCTCCATACCGCCGACGAGGTCGACCGCCCGTTTAACGGCATCGAAGACCTGCCGCGTCTCATACTCCCTGCACCCTGTTATCGAAACTTTCGACATCTTCAGCTCAGCTGTTTCAATATGAAGACAAAGAACACCATGCTCAGGTTATGTATCATATGTACCGTGATCGAGGAGACGAGCGTGCCGGTCCTCTCGTACATATACGCAAGCGCTATGCCCAGCACCATGATAGGCAGAAACCCTACGACGTTCGTGTGCAGGACGGCAAATAAGGCCGAGGTGATGAGCGCCGCCCAGAATACGCCGATATATTTCCTGACGGCGCTGTACATGAAGCCCCTGAAGAAGAGCTCTTCGATGATCGGGCCGATGACTGCGGCAAATATGCTGGTGAATAACAGGAATGCCTGGTTCTGCTCTTTAAGGAATAGTTCGACCACCGGCTGCTTCTCCGGCACATAACCGGTCAGGCGTATGAAAAAGAGTATCACGGCCAGCACCGCTATAAGCACGGGCATTATCGCTATGTAACAGACGATGCCGTAGAATATATTGCGGGCCAGATTTTTCACGGATAGCCCGAGCGATATCAACTTTTCCTTATACTTCGTTACGGTAAAGTAAAGTATGAATACGACCGTCAACGTATCCAGGACGGCTGAATTGAGCATCATCCTGAAATTATCGTTCTTGAGCGCCGGAAAGATGTCGGCCAGGAACGATTCTATGATCACGGCCATGTACCCGAAGAAGAGAAAGAGTATGGCTACCCTCGCCACATCTGCCGGGTCCCATCCGATCCCTTTGGTCTCATGCCGGTGCGTCGTTATGTCCGGCATCCTGCCGGAAATAAGAGAAGATACGAATATCCAATCGGTCGCTATCCCCAGCAGTAATACCGCGAAGATCAGAAGGGACGCCAGGCCCAGGACCAGGGCAAGGGGCCTGTTCTCTGCGAGCTTCTTCTCCATCTCAATGCGCTGGGCCACGGGGTCTTCGTTCCATTCGGACTTTGAGATCATCTTACCGGCGTCCAGGGCTTCATCCGATGTGAAGAGCGCTATATTGAAGACGATGATAAAGGTGACGAGGAGGATATATAGCCGGTCTTTTTGTATAAAATTTAAAAGTTTACTCATACTGTAATCTCATGTAACCTTATGCAACCTTGTTTACCCCGTCACCCCTGCGTGCCTCAGCCTGAACTCCGCGCCCAACCCTTTCGCGATCTCTTCGCATCTCTTTACATCGACCCCGGGAAGGTCAAGGCACGTCACTTCCGTCTCTATCCCCTTTCCCACGCATCCCTTTATGAAATCGAGGACACCCTTATATGTCTTATCCCCGAATTTCGGGTCGCATAATCTCATGTACGCCTCTTTTGTATCGGCATTGAGGCTTACCGATACCTTATCCACCAGGCCGGCAAGTTCGGCCGCTATAGGCCTCGAGTTTATCAGGTCGCCGTGGCCGTTCGTCACGAGCCGTATCCTCGCATTCTTCGCCTTGAGCATTACCGACACCGCCTTGACCGCCTCCAGGCGCATAGTCGGCTCGCCATAGCCGCAGAAGACCACCTCTTTATATTTAGCCGGATCGCCGACGGCACCCAGTATCTCTTCCACCGTAGGCTCTCTCTCAAGCCGCAGGTTGTGCCCCTTTACAAAAGGCGTATAACTTCTGACGCAGAAATCGCAGGAATTGGTGCACCCGTTCGTTATGTTGAGGTACAGGGAACCGCGTATCCCGTATGCTATCTCAGGCGCCTCTTCCAGGCCAAGGCCGAAGAGCGCGTTGGCGTTGTGGGTCGTTATCCTGCCGATGTCCTCCGGGGATAGCCCCAGAAGCCGCGACCATTCCTCTGCCAGATACGATAGATACGACGGCTCGTTCCTCTTTCCCCTGAATTCCTGCGGCGCAAGGAACGGCGCGTCCGTCTCCAGCAGAAGGCGTTCCGGCGGCACTACGCGCGCCACCTCCCGCAGACCACCGGCGTTCTTGAATGTGAGGTTACAGGTAAAGGAGACGTATAGTCCCGCGTCGAGGCATCTCTTCAGGAAGGCCATGTCTCCGGCAAAGCAATGCATCACGCCTTTCGCTTCACCGTCCAGCTCGGATCCCAGGATATCGAGCACTTCGCTGCCGGCCTCTCTTGAGTGAAGGATGAGCGGCAGGTCCAGTTCGCGGGCCAGCTTTATGAATTTTTTGAACGCGGCGGCCTGCTGCTCTCTGGGGGCGAGGTTTCTGTAATAATCGAGGCCGACCTCTCCGACGGCGACCACTTTATCTTCCTGCGCAAGGGCCCTGATCCCGGAGACGGCCGCGTCGTCGACCGAAGAGGCATCGTGAGGATGGATACCGACCGAAGCGTATATAAATCCGTGCTTCCTGGCCAGTTCGACGGCCCGGATCGAACCGTCCATGGAACTGGCGACATTCACGATCCGCGCCACACCCTTCGAGAGGGCTCTCTCTATGACACCATCCCGGTCCGGATCAAAGTCCTTAAAATCGAGATGGCAGTGCGTATCTATCAACATGTCATACTTCTATTCTGGGAAATAACGGGTCGGCTTTACTTATCCTGGTCCCTTCTTTAAGGCATCCTGTGCCGGGCGCGGCCAGCTTACAGCCGTCCTTCTCCAGGCCGAGTTGCGCGTATATATTACCCGCTGTCGACGGCATGAACGGATAGACGGCTGACGCAACCGTCCTTAGGGCCTCAAGGAGTCGGTATATTACGCCCGCGAGCTCGTCCGTCTTCTTCTCTTTAGACAGGCTCCACGGTTTCGAATCCTCGATATATTTATTGGCGAGATTTACGACTTCCCATATCCCGGCAAGCGCTTCCGAAAATTGCAGCTTCGGTATCGTCCTCTCCAACTCCCCGGATAACGCCTCCATCTTTTCCTTTAATATTTTTCCCCCAACCCCCAACTCCGGACTCCCAACTACCGCCGGTATCTTTCCGTCAAAGTATTTCTCAACCATCGTCAGCGTCCTGTTCACCAGGTTCCCCAGGTCGTTGGCGAGGTCTGCATTATACCGGCGCGTGACCGTATCCTCGCTGAACGCCCCGTCAAGGCCGAACGGGACCTCACGAAGCAGGAAATAACGGTACGGGTCCACGCCGTACCGCTCTATCATATCGAGCGGGTTGACGATGTTGCCCTTCGATTTTGACATCTTTTCGCCTTTGACCACCCACCAGCCGTGCGCAAAGATCGTCTTCGGCGGCTCTATACCGAGCGCGTGCAGGATGACCGGCCAATATACGGCGTGGTGGCGCAGGATATCCTTGCCTATGACGTGGAAATCGCACGGCCAGTACCTTTTAAAGCGCTCCATGTCATCCGGGTAGCCCACTCCGGAAATATAATTTATGAGCGCGTCGAACCAGACATAGGTCACGAAATCCCTGTCGAACGGCATCTCTATACCCCATGAAAGGCGCGTCTTCGGCCTCGAGATACACAGGTCCAGGAGCGGTTCGTTCAGGAACCCCAGCACTTCATTCTTCCTGAAGTCGGGCTGCACGAAATCCGGGTGCGTCTTTATGTGATCTATCAGCCATGCCTGGTGGTCCGACATCTTCAGGAAATAGTTCGCCTCGTCCAGTTTTTCCAGGGGCCTCTTGCAGTCGGGGCATATCCCGTCGTGGCTCTGCGTCTCGGACCAGAACGTCTCGCACGGGGTGCAGAACCACCCTTCATATACCTTCTTATATATCTTATCCTCCCGTTTCAGTTTCTCGAGTATCGCCTGTACCGTCTTTATATGCCTGTCGTCCGTCGTCCGGATGAAATAGTCATACTGCACGTTGAGACGTTTCCACAGGTCGCTGAAATCGGGCACGATCCCGTCGACAAATCTCTTCTCTTCGCCCTTTTTAAAACCCGCTTCCAGCGTCGCCTTCTCTATCTTTTCGCCGTGCTCGTCCGTACCGGTCATGAAGAATATATCCCGCCCCGACTGGCGCAGGAACCTGGAGACGGTGTCGCAGGCTATCTGGGTATAGGAATGGCCTATGTGCGGTTTCGAATTGACGTAATAGAGCGGCGTTGTGATATAGAACGTCTTCATGCCTTTTTGTCCTGCCCCTTGCCCTTTGCCTCTTGACCCTCTTTGTAGAACACCTCGATCTGCTTCCCGTCCTCAAGCTCGACGGTAGCCGAACGTTTGAGGGCGTTCACGGCCACGACCTTCCCGGCGCCCTTATCCGTCTTGATGATCTCTCCCTGGTGCGGCGCCCCCTTCATCAGCTCCTTGTAGGTCGCGTATTCATAACCGAGGCAGCACATGAGACGGCCGCACAGCCCGGATATCTTCGTCGGGTTCAGGGGCAGGTTCTGCTCTTTTGCCATCTTTATGGTGACCGGCTCAAAATCCTTGAGATACATGGCGCAGCAGAGGCTCCTGCCGCACGGGCCGAACCCGCCCAGCATCTTCGCCTCGTCCCTCACGCCTATCTGTTTAAGCTCGATCCTCGTCTTGAACTCGCTCGCCAGGTTCTTCACCAGGTCCCTGAAATCTATCCTTCCTTCCGCGGTGAAGTAGAAGATGATCTTCGAGCGGTCGAACGAGAACTCGGCATCGACCAGCTTCATGGAGAGTTTCCGCTCCTGTATCTTCCTGGTGCAGGTCGTCATTATCTCCTGTATCTTCTTTTTGTTCTTCTCTATCTGGTGGATGTCCCACGGGTTTGTCTTCCTGATGACCTTCCGGAGCGGCTCTTCGATATCGGAATCGAGGATGACTTCCGCCTCCGACAATACTTCCCCGTAATCCAGGCCCCTGTCCGCTTCGACTATGACCATGTCTCCCACCTTGAACTTCATGCCGCTGGTGGAAAAATAGGATATCTTGCCTGCTTCTCTTAAACGTATCTGAACGACTTCATACATAATGCGCCTCTTCTTTAGCCCGCCATCCTGAGAAGGAGCGTATTCATAGCGAGCTTCGCGTTCGCGCTCTGTCCCAGGAAAAAAGTTGTCGAGATTATATCATGCGTCACGCCCTCGAGATAATCGGCGTCCAGCGTCCCGGCCTCTGCCTTTATGACATCGTGTTTGTCTTCATGTATGAGCGCAACGAAACCGCCGGCGTCCGATTTTGCCGCGATGATGTCCCTGTACCAGGAGAGCATTATATCGAGATAGAGCCCCAGGTCTTCCCTGGGGGTATTGTCAAAATCGAGCTCCAGGAGTCTTCTCCCCGAGGAGGCGCCCGCTATCATATCTCTCTTCCGGAAGAAATCTTTCTCCATGTACTCCAGCGCCTTCCCGGGGCTCCCGCCCGAAAAGCGCGCCAGCACCCGCGCCTGGCCGGGAGAGAGCGTACGGTCCTGCGCCAGGATGACTTCCACATCACCCGCTCTCAGCGCAAAGAACCTGACTACCTGCGCCCGGGATACTATCGTCGGAAGAAGGACGGCCGTATCTTCCGCTATAAGTATCAGGACAGAATCCGGCGGCGGTTCCTCGAGCGTCTTGAGCAGGGCGTTCGACGCCTCGCGCGTCATGGAGCCGGCCTCATCGATTATGCATACCTTCTTCCTCGCCTTATACGGCCGGAGCGATATATCCTTTATCAGCTCCCTTACGGCGTCTATCTTTACGGACGACCCCGGTTTCTGCGGAGCGAATATGAATAGGTCCGGATGCGCCCCTTTCTCCATGGCCGTGCAGGAGTCGCACTTTCCGCACGGCCTGTCCGTATGGGCCGCTCCGCAGTTCATGGCCTTCGCAAAATAGAGCGCCGTCGACATCTTTCCTACGCCGCGGGGACCGGAAAATATGTACGCGTGCGCCGTCCTTTCCTTCCCGAGCGAACGCCTGAGGAACGAGATCGCGCTATCCTGCCCTTTTATACCGCCTGATGACACGCATCACCTCTCGACGCACCGACCCCTGCGTCTCGTCTATGCTATCCGCCACCCGCACCACTTTGATCCGGCGCGGCTCGCCTTTTGCCAGCTTTAAATACCCGGAGCGCACCCTGCGGTGGTACGACAGGTCCTTCTCCTCCATCCTGTCTATCCCTTTAGCCCGGGCGCGCTTAAGGCCTGTCCTGACGTCAATGTCCAGGAGGATAGTGAGGTCCGGCTTCAGGCCCCCGGTAGCCACCCGGTCCACCGCCTTTACAATATACAGGGGAACGCGTCCGCCGTAACCCTGATAACTGAATGTCGCATCGCTGAACCTGTCGCAGACGACCGCCTTCCCGGCCTTAAGGTTCGGCCGTATCACCTCTTCCACGATCTGGGCGCGGTTCGCCTCGAAGAGAAAGAGCTCCGCCAGGTCCGTGATCTCGATATCCTTTGAATGGAGCAGCACATTGCGTATATGTTCGCCGAGATCTGTCCCGCCGGGTTCGCGCGTATGGATACATCCGTAAGAAAGGCCCTTCAGGTACTCACACAGTAACCTCGAGTGCGTGCTCTTGCCGCACCCCTCAGGCCCTTCGAAAGTTATGAATAGCCCTCTCTTCAGATCTTTCTTCGCCACGTAGTGCCCTCTTTAGTGTCTTCCAGTATGATGCCGCTTTCCGCAAGCCCTTTCCGTATATCGTCTGCCGCTTTAAAATCGCCGCTCTTTCTCGCATCGGCCCTCTTCGCAACAAGTTTCAGTATATCCTTATCGCTCAGCCCATTTTCGTGGACCGTTTCCGAAAGATCGAGCCGGAATATCCCGCTCAGGTCCAAAAGCATATCCCGGGCATCAGAGAGCACACCCATATCGTCTTTATCGACCTCTGTCTTAGAACCTATAAGCTTGTTGGCATATGTGACGAGGTCGAAGAGTACGGCAAGCGCAAGGGGGGTATTGAAATCATCCTCCATCGCCTCTTCAAACTGTTTTTTGTAATTTTCCAGTTCTGCAATTTTTGAATTTTGGTTTGTAGTTTTGATTTTTGATATCCTTCCCGCTTTACCCAGGAATATCAAAAACCTCTCCTTCTCCCGCTTCATCTCCTCTATCTTCTCTTCCGTGTAGTCGACCGGGTGACGGTAATGCGTACCTAAGAATAGGAGCTTAATATAATCTGCGTCCCTGTAACGGGCGAGGAAATCCTTTATGGTGATGAAGTTACCAAGCGACTTGGCCATCTTCTCTCCCCGTATCGTAAGGAGGCCGTTATGTATCCAATAACGCGCGAACCTCTTACCGGCGCCTTCGGACTGGGCGATCTCGTTCTCATGGTGTGGGAATATGAGGTCTATCCCCCCTCCGTGTATGTCAAATTCATCCCCCAATACGTCGGAACTCATCGCGGAACATTCTATGTGCCATCCGGGACGGCCTCTGCCCCAGGGGCTCTCCCATGACGGCTCGTCGTCTTTTGCCTTCTTCCATAACGCAAAATCAAGAGACCCCCTCTTATTCTCTCCGGGAGAGATCCTGGCCCCTGCTTCCATCTTCCCCATATCCTGCCTGGAGAGCTTCCCGTAATCCTTCGAGGTCTTTATGTCGAAATAGACGTCCCCTCCCGACTCATAGGCGCGCCCGTTCTTTATGAGCATCTCTATGAACTTTATCATCTTCGGTATATATACCGTCGCCTTGGGCTCCTTGTCCGGCCTCTCTATCCCGAGAAGCTTCATATCGGCGTGATAGGCGTCTAGATACTTCTCCGCAACCTCCTTTACCCCTTTTTCCAGGCTGATAGCTGAAAGCTGACGGCTGAAAGCTGAACGCGCCTTCTCGATAATTTTATCATCCACATCGGTGACGTTACGGACGAATGTGACATCGTACCCTTTATATACAAGATACTGCCGTATGACGTCGAAGATATAGGCGCTCCGCGCATGGCCTATATGCGGCTCATCGTACACCGTAGGTCCGCAGACATACATGCCTATACGGCCCTTGCGGATGGGTACGAACTCTTCCTTTTTACGGGTTAGAGAATTGTATATACGGAGGGAATTCTTCTCTGGATTTATCATTTTGATTCTGGATTCTATCTGTCATTTGCCGTTACGCTCTAACCGATCGATCCTCTTCTCCAGTTCCTCTATATTCTGCATTATGGGATCGATAACGTGTATATGGTCGAGGTCTATATCTATCTTCTTCCCGTCCTGTTTGGTGACCCTTCCCGGCACGCCCACAACCGTCGAGTTGTGCGGCACGTTCTTGATCACAACGGCATTCGCCCCTATATAAGAGTTATCGCCTATAGTTATATTCCCGAGCACCTTCGCCCCTGTCCCCACCACCACGTTATTACCTATGGTCGGGTGTCTCTTGCCGCGCTCTTTCCCGGTGCCGCCGAGCGTCACACCCTGATATATGGTGACGTTCTCGCCTATTATGGTCGTCTCGCCTATCACCACCCCCATGCCGTGGTCTATGAAGAGCCCGTCCCCTATCCTGGCCCCGGGGTGTATCTCGATCCCTGTAAAGAACTTGCCTATCTGGGATATCCACCTCGGAAAGAACGGCACGCCGAAACGCCTGAGCGTATTCGTTATCCTGTAAAATATCAGCGCATGCAGGCCGGAATACGTGAGCAGCACTTCCAGGAAACTGGTCGCGGCCGGGTCGCGTTCAAATATGACCTTTATCTCTTTCCTGAATACGAGCGCTATCAGGACCCAGAAAAGGACCGTTACGCTCAGTATCAGGAACAATATATTCGTGCACATCATTTACTTCTCCTTCAGCATGACGACCGCATATGCCGCTATCGCGTCGCCTCTTCCGATGGCGCCGACACCTTCATTGGTCGTTGCCTTTACGCTTATCCTGTCCTTGCCTATGCCGAGTATCTTCGACATCGCTTCCACCATGCTTTCCCTGAACGGCTGTATGCTCGGCTCCTCCGCGATTATCATGGTGTCTATGTTCGAGATGGAGAAGTTCTTTTTAGCCGCTATCTCGCATACCTTCCTCAATATCTCCATGCTCGCTATACCTTTATACTGTGGGTCCGTGTTCGGGAAGTGCTGTCCTATATCTCCCAGCGAAAGGCCGCCCAGTATCGCGTCCGAGACGGCGTGCAGCACGACGTCGCCGTCGGAATATCCTATAAGGCCTTTCACGTACGGTATCTCTACGCCCCCCAGGAAAAGCTTCCGCTCCTCGACCAGCCTGTGTATATCGTACCCTATCCCGACTCTCATAATAGCACCTCCGCCAATCTCAGGTCCTCTCTCGTAGTGACCTTTATATTCCCGGGAGAACCCTTTATTATCTTCACCCTCCCGCCGGCGCGTTCAACCAGGCCGGCATCATCCGTAACGTTACCGCCTTTTATCTTCCCGTAAGCCCTCTTTATCACCCCATACCTGAATGCCTGCGGCGTCTCGGCCCTGAATATGACGCGTCGGTCGAGCGTCTTCTTTACAAAAAATCCATTATCCACGAGCTTGACCGTATCGCTCTCCGGGACGGCTACTATCGCGCCGCCGTACTTCAGGGCCGCGCGGATCGACTTTTCGATGATCCCCGGCTTCGGGAAAGGGCGTCCCCCGTCCTGTATCAGGACTACGTCGTAGGAGGGCCCTGCCTTCTCAAGGCAGTTGCGGACCGATTCGAACCGCGTCCTGCCGCCCTCTGTGACTTCGATGACCTTCCGGAACCCGAACCTCCTGACCAGCTGCCGCATCCGTCCGACGCACCCCTTTTCGGCCGCCACTATTATACCGTCGACGGCACGGCACGCGTCAAGCGCCCCAAGCGCATAAGCCACAAGCGGCTTCCCGCGCAAACGGACGAACGGTTTCTTGGTCCTCAGGCCCAATCTTTTACCGTATCCCGCGGCAGCGACTATCGCGACAGTCCTCATATCTCTTAAGGCCCTACCTCTTCCAACCCTGTTGCCGCGACGACTCGTCAAGCTTCGCGAATATCATCCTGCCTGCCGACGTCTGGAGCACGCTGGTGACGATAACCTTCACGGGCTGGCCTATAAGGTGTTTCGTATTGTCCACCACCACCATGGTCCCGTCATCAAGATACGCCACCCCCTGGTTATGCTCCTTCCCCTCTTTTATTATCCTGACATCCATCGTCTCGCCGGGAAGGACGACAGGCCTCAGGGTGTTCGCCAGTTCGTTTATATTGAGGACCGGCACCCCCTGGAGCTCCGAGATCTTGTTAAGGTTAAAATCGTTCGTGAATATCTTGGCGCCGAGGAGCTTGGCAAGTTTCACCAGTTTCGCATCCACATCCTTTATATCCGGAAAATCCTCCTCGTGGATCCTTACGTCAAGCGCCGTATTCTTCTGGATCTTATTGAGAATGTCCAGGCCCCGCCTGCCGCGGTTCCTCTTCAGCGAGTCCTGCGAATCCGCGATCTGCTGCAGCTCCTTGAGGACGAACCTCGGTATTATCAGCCGCCCTTCGATGAACCGCGTCTGGCATATGTCGGCTATCCTGCCGTCGATTATGACGCTCGTGTCGAGCACTATGATATCGTCCTTCTTGTCCTGCCTTACGAATTTGACATAAGGTATTATAAGGTTGAATTCGTCCTTTCCCCTCATGGCGATGACCATGCCCAGGTAACAGAATACCAGTATCAGTATTATCTGGATCGATGAGAATAGCTCTATCTCCATCGGTATGAGCTTCAAAACGCTCGTCAGTATCCACGCCATGAAGAACCCGAATATCATGCCGAAGACGCCGGCCGATAGGTTCCTTATGGAGAAGCGCCTCATCGCGACCTCTACCAGGATGATCGCGACAGACCCTACAAACCCGCTCGCCGTACCGGTGAGCGCCCATTCCAGCCGGAAATCGCCCAGGAGGGCGCCGACATAATACCCGACCACACTGCTCAATATTACGAAAAAAGCCCTTATAAAAAGTATCGTCATCGTTTAACCCTCACCTTCCCGTTTCGGAATACCTCTATTCGCCTCTAGGTTTATTCAGTAGCTTCCACGGATGCTTCTTGATATCCTCTACAAACGCCTCCAGATCTTTATAGATCTTCTCTTCCACCAGGAGCTTCCCTATAGTCCCCTCGCCGTTCTTCAACCGTTCCACTATGACGTTCACGGAGCTGGAAAGGTTGGCGAGGTTCTCCGTTATCTTCTCCATCGGCACGGGATCGTGACCGACCACCACGTCCTGGTCCCGGAGGATGCGCTTACCGGGCGTGCCCGGGAATATCTCAAGATACTTTTCACCCAGCAGCCCCAGCGTATTGACCGTTACGATCGAATCTTCCTCTATCTTTATATCGTTGTTATTTATCCAGGCATATATCTCGACCTTCGTCTTACCGTCCTTATCATCCCGTAATATGCGCAGGCCTTCTACCTGCCCTACGCCTACGCCCGCAAGCCGCACGGGGGCGCTCCCTCCTATGCCGCTCGCGAAATTGAAGATCACCCTTATGTGATATCCCGATTTTACAAGCGTTATGTCCCCTATCGAGAATACTATAAGGAAAAGTATGGCCATGCCTATCAGGATAAATATGCCGACTTTTATTTCAAACGCCTTTGTGTTGTCCATTACACTCCTCCTTATATCAGATGGTCAAAATCTATGCCTTCGGTGATCGGCCCCTTGCTCGCACCGGTGATGAACTGGCGCACGATCGGATCCTTAGTGCCCTTTATCTCGTCCGGGGTGCCCACCGCCACTATTTTGCCGTTATACAGCATGGCGATCCTATCGGCTATCTTATAGGCGCTCGTCATATCGTGCGTAACGGCTATGGACGTTATCTTGAGCTTATTGTGCAACTCCACGATCAGGTCGTTTATCGCATCTCCCATGATCGGGTCGACGCCGGTGGTCGGCTCATCGTAAAGGATTATCTTGGGCCTCATGCAGATGGCCCGGGCCAGCCCCACCCGCTTCCTCATGCCGCCGGAGAGTTCCGCCGGTTTCTTGTCTTCTATATCTTTCAGCCCCACGAGAGAGAGGCTCTCTTTGACGTGCCTGGCAACGTCTTCCTTAGTCGCGTGGGCATGCTCTATCAGGTTGAACCCGACATTCTCCATCACGCTCATCGAGTCGAATAGCGCGGCTCCCTGGAAGAGCATGCCGAACCCCATCCTCATCTCATTGAGCTCTTTTTCGTCCATCCTGGCGACGTCTTTACCGTCTATAAGGACCTGCCCGGAATCCGGCTTCAATATACCGATTATATGCTTCAGGAGGACGCTCTTGCCGCATCCCGATCTCCCTATGATGACCGTCGTCTCCCCCATATTCATATTGAGGTTCAGGTTATCGAGCACCCTGTGCCCGTTGAACGACTTGCAAAGATTTATTATCTCTATCATCTTTTAAGCTTTCAGCTTTCAGCTTTCAGCTTTCAGCTTTCAGCAGCTATCAGCTTTTGTTTTAGCTGATAGCTGAGAGCTGACGGCTGATAGCTCTCTAACCTATAAAGTAGAACAACGCCGTGAAGAAACAATCCGACGCTATTATCAGTATGAAACTCGTCACGACGCTCGACGTCGTGGCCCGGCCTACCCCTTCCGCGCCGCCCTCCGTCGTCATCCCCTCATAACAGGCTATTATGCATATTATGACGGCGAAGAAGAAACTCTTTATAAGCCCTGTGAAGACATCCTTGTACTTGAGCGGATTCCATGTCATCTTCATATACATGGAATGGGATATGTCCAGCTTATAGACACCTATAAGGTAACCGCCCAGCCCGCCGATCACATCGGAATAGAGGGTCAGCAGCGGCACCATTATCACCAGCGCCAGGAACCGCGGGACGACCAGGTACTTTATAGGATTGGTGGCGAGGGTTTCCAGCGCATCTATCTGTTCGGTGACCTTCATCGTACCGAGTTCCGCGGTGATCGACGCCCCTACCCTTCCCGCAACTATAAGCGCCGTGAGCACCGGCCCCAGTTCCCTTGTCACAGACAGGGCGACGAGCGAAGCGATATACATCTCCGCCGATATCTTCTGCATCTGGTAGGCGCTCTGTAGCGCCAGGACCATCCCGGTGAAGAGGCTTATCAACGAGACGATCGGCAGGCTGTCCACGCCTATCCTGGACATCTGCTCGACCACCTGGCGGCGCCTGAGAGGCGGTATGGGTATCCAGAAGAGCGTCTTCCCGGTCAGGAGCGAGATGCCGCCGGCATACTGTATGAACGCCATAAAACGATGGCCTATGACCTCCGCTATCCTCGTTATCCTCTTCACCTGCCCCCCCTAAAACCTGTCTTCGTAAGCCAACCCGAAGAAATCCTTGTCCTCGCCCACCTTCAGCTTAAGGCTGTCGTGCGTATGGAGCTTATACTCCAGCTCAAATTCGTCCTTGTCGCGCAGGCTCTCGTCTATTCTCCTGTTGTTCTCAAACCTCGTATATCCCACGTTGACTTCATCGCTCATCTTCTTCTCCATCTTCACTTCCTGGAAATCCTGTATCGTCTTCATATCAAGGCCGTCCCAGTTTATGGCTATATCGCTCGAGGTCATCTTGACCCCTTCGAACATGTTGCCCTTGCCGGCCTTGCTCAGGTCCATTTCGCCGCCCAGCACGAAAGAACCGCTCCGCCTCGTTATCCTCGACTCCTCTATCCGGATGATCGCGCCCTCGCCGCGCAGGCGAGCGCTCAACAATTCGAAATCGACGCCGCAGACCTGCCCGTCCCTTATAAGCATCTTGGCATCGAGCTTCTGTTTCCCCGCGGGGCCCTTAAGTTCGAACCTGCCGCTCAATATGCCGCTCAGCGGAAGCTTCTCGACGATGCCTATGTTGGCCATCGCCTGGCTGATGTTCGTATTATCGACCACTATCACGATATCCATGGTATAGAGATCGTTGAGATATATCTTCCCGTACATCCTGAGGTCTCTCCCTATATCCAACTGCGATATCTCCAGTAAACCGTCCGACAGCCCGTACGAGGCGCTTATATCCAGGAACGGCCTGTAATTCACGACCAGGTTCTTCGTGGATATCTTCCCTTCGATGCGGTCTTTGCCGGACCCTGCGGCATCTCTTATGAACCTGTTCGTAATGGTAACATCCGAGACGATATCGAACCCCTTTATCTGAAGATGCTGCACGGTAAAATTAGCCGTCAGTTCGTTCTCCTCGGAGAGTCCGCCCGTGACCTTGAAGACACCGACCTTCGACTTTATCTCTCCCGAGAAGGCCCTGTCTTTCACCTGTCCCGTTACGTCAAGCCGTTCACCGTATATGTTTATATTGCCTTTGATCCTGGCGTCCGTCATCTCGCCCGCTATCCTTATGAAACCGGATATATCGTTCCTGTTGGCCGAGAATTTCACGTCTATATACGGTTCGTTCGAGAGCGGCCTGAGGAACGAGATCGGGCTCTTCCTCTTGAAGAGAAAGTCCCATATCCTGTAATTGGAGCGTATGCTCTTTATCTCTACGTGAGGGAGAAGGGGCGACCCGTTCTGGTCCAGGAGGAGACAGCCGTTCACGGTGAACGGGTTGACTATGCCGCCGTCCAGCGTGCCGAAAGAGAGCTTCACCTTCTTGTCCAGCGCCTCTTCTATCTTCGATTCGGCCAGGAACTTGACCTGCGGCGCAAAGGACTCCACCTTCGACTCCAGGAAGAGCATCATGCTGAAGGTGAGGAACGCCGTAAGGAGCACTTTGAAACGCCTTCTCGCCCGCACGTGTCGCATAATCAGCTTTCAGGCGGTCTTGAACTCAAGATGGTCCGCTTTTGCCGTTACCTTGATCTTGCCGCCTTTTTTGTAATTGCCCTTTATGATCTCTTCGGCCATCGGGTCTTCCAGGAAACGCTGTATGGTCCTCTTCAAAGGCCGCGCGCCGAATACTTTGTCGAACCCCTTCTCTATAAGGAATTCCTTTGCGTCCTTCATAAGCTCTATGGTTATATTCTGATCCTTGAGACGCGACTCCACCTCGTGGATCTCCAGCTCGACTATCTTTTCAAGGTCCTCGCGCGTGAGCGGCCTGAATACGATGATGTCGTCGACCCTGTTCAGGAACTCCGGCTTGAACGTCTTCTTCACCTCATCGAGAAGCCGCTCCTTCATCGACTGGTAGGTGACCTCCTCCGCCTGCGATTTGAAACCTATGGAACCCTGTTTCTTCAGGTTCTCGGCGCCCAAATTGGAGGTCATGATGATGATCGTGTTCTTGAAATCGACTTTCCGGCCGAACGAATCCGTGAGCCGGCCTTCCTCCAGGACCTGGAGGAGTATATTAAAGACATCCGGATGCGCCTTCTCTATCTCGTCCAGCAGCACTACGGAATAGGGACGCCGTCTCACCTTTTCGGTAAGCTGTCCGCCCTCATCATATCCGACGTAACCCGGAGGGGCCCCCACGAGACGCGACACGTTGAACTTCTCCATGTACTCGGACATGTCTATCTGTATTATGGCGTCCTCGTCGCCGAACATGAATTCGGCAAGCGCGCGGCCCACAAGCGTCTTCCCTACGCCTGTCGGGCCAAGGAATACGAACGACCCGATCGGTCTGCGCGGGTCCTTTATGCCAGCCCTCGAACGCCGCACGGCGTGCGCTATGGCGCTTATCGCCTCATCCTGTCCGATGACGCGCTTGTGCAGCCCCGCCTCCATATTGAGAAACTTCGCGGACTCCTTCTCTTCGAGCTTTATGATAGGTATGCCGGTCCACCTGGAGACGATCACTGCTATGTCCTCTTCCGTCACCTGCGGCTCGACCTTACCCTTAGATTCCTTCCATTCCTTTTTTGTCCGGCCCAGCTCATCTTTCAGTTTTCTCTCTTCATCCCTGAACTTTGCCGCCTTTTCGAAATCCTGCCCCTTGACCGCCTCTTCCTTTTCCTTGCGGACGACCTCTATCTTGTCCTCTATGTGCTTCACGTCCGGCGGGGCGGTCATAACGGAAAGCCGCGCCCTTGAACCCGACTCATCTATAAGGTCGATGGCCTTGTCAGGAAGATACCTGCCGCTTATATAGCGGTCCGACAGCTTCGCCGCCGCCTCGACCGCGTCATCGGTGAACTTGACCTTGTGGTGGGCCTCATATTTGTCCCTCAGGCCCTTCAATATCTCTATCGTCTCGCTCACGCTCGGCGGCTCTACCATTATCGTCTGGAAACGCCGTTCCAGCGCGGCATCCTTTTCGATGTGCTTCCTGTATTCGTCGAGCGTCGTCGCGCCTATGCACTGTATCTCACCCCGCGAAAGCGCCGGCTTCAATATGTTCGACGCGTCTATCGCCCCTTCGGCGCCGCCGGCGCCGACGAGCGTATGTAGCTCGTCGATGAAGACGATGACGTCCTCCGAGCGTTTTATCTCGTCCATCACCGCCTTTATCCTCTCCTCGAACTGGCCCCGGTATTTTGTGCCTGCCACCATCAGCGCGAGGTCCAATATGATGATACGCTTGTCTCTCAGTATCTCCGGCACATCCCCTACGACGATCTTCTGCGCGAGCCCTTCCACTATCGCCGTCTTGCCGACACCTGCCTCTCCCAGGAGGACGGGATTATTCTTCGTGCGCCGGGAGAGTATCTGTATGACCCGCTCTATCTCGTTCTTCCTGCCGATCACAGGGTCAAGCTTGTTCTCTTTTGCCAGCTTCGTCAGGTCGCGCCCGAAAGCGTCCAGGGCCGGCGTCTTTGCGTGCGAGGCCTTCTGCCCCATCTCGTATCCGGGTATGGCGGAACCTAAAAGGTTCATCACCTCTTCCCTCACCTTGTCCAGCTCCAGGCCGGAATTCATAAGGACCTGCGATGCCACGCCCTCCCCTTCCCTTATCAGGCCGAGGAGCAGATGCTCTGTGCCTATATAGTTATGGCCCAGGGCGCGCGCCTCTTCCATGGCGAGCTCTATGACCTTCTTGGCCTTCGGCGTAAAAGGTATATCGCCCGATATTACGGTGCTCGGGCCCGGCTGGACCAGCTTCTCCACCTCCAGCCGTATCTTGTCGGAACTGAGGCCGAAACTCGCCAGTACGGCCGCGGCAACACCTTCACCTTCGCGCACCAGCCCCAGGAGTATGTGCTCCGTCCCGATGTAATCATGATTGAACCTTTTGGCCTCTTCCTTGGCCAGCAGTATGACCTTCCTCGCTCTTTCTGTGAACCTATTGAACATCGGCATCTCTTTCTAACCTCCGCTTATTTTAATTTCTCTCTGATCAACTCGGCGCGTTTCACGTCACGCTCGTGGGACGTCAGGACCTTGCCTTCCAGCTTCTGCAGGTGCGCCGGCTGGGTCATTATAAAAAGTTCGTTCAGCATCTTCCTGTTCAGGTTCTTTACGATACCGAGATCTACCCCGAGGCGTATCGCGGAGAGGAGCGCTATCGTCTCCTCGCTCGATATTATATGGGCGTTCTTCAGCGTGCCGTACGCCCTCCACACCCTGTCGGAGAGCTCTTCTTTGTTCTTCATCAGGATATTCTTCCTGGTGAGGTCTTCGCGGGATATTATCTGGCTTATTATCCTGTCGATATTGTCTATGAGCTCCTCCTCCGACATCCCCATGGAGGACTGGTTAGAGACCTGGAATATGTTGCCGCTCGCTTCCGTCCCCTCTCCGTAAAGCCCCCTGATATTGAGACCCAGTTTCGCCGTCGCCTGCAGCACCTTGTTTATCTGCCCGGTGAAGACGAGCGCCGGCAGGTGGAGCATCACGGTGCCGCGCAATCCGGTCCCGACGTTGGTCGGGCAGGCCGTCAGGTATCCCCATCTCGGGGAGTAGGCAAAATGGAGGCTCTTGCTGAGCTCCGTGTCGATCTCATCTATGACACGCCACGCATCCTTGAGGTCCAGTCCGGATTTCAATACCTGTATCCTGAGGTGGTCCTCTTCGTTCACCATGATGCTGACGACCTCTTTGGGGTCTATGACGAGCGCCTTATACTCGACATCTTTGGCGTGTTCCGGGCTCATCAGGTGGCGCTCCACCAGGAATAACCTGTCTATCTCGCTAAGGTCCTTGAGCCGCAGGAAGAGCGCGCTCTTGAGAAAGGGGTTCGACCTGACCGCCTCTTCAGACAGCTCCAGGATCTCCATGAGCTGCCTCTTGTCGGCCCAGTGCGAAAAGGATAGTTTCCCTATATTCCTGGCCAGGCGCGTCCTGGAAGACATCACTATCTCCTGGTTCGGGCCGGTGCCCCTCAGCCATTCGCTGTCCTGGCGCAGAAAATCATCTATGATCATTTTGTGTTCTGCCCGTTCTTTGTCTTCTTCTCGAATTCCCGTATCTTGTCCCTGAGGCGGGCCGCCTCCTCAAAGTCCTCTGCCTGTATCGCCTTCTCCATCTTCATCCGCAGTTCCTGGATGTTCCTGGTGTCATGGACCGTCTTCCCGGCGGTGAGCGGCACTTTGCCCGCGTGCCTGTCGGTGCCGTGTATCCTTTTCAGGAGCGGGGCTAGCTGTTTCTTGAACGCGTCGTAACACTCGCTGCAGCCCAGACGTCCGACCCTCCTGAAATCCTGGTATGTAAAACCGCAGCTGGGGCACTTTATCGATTCGACCACTTCGGGTTCTGTGACAGCGCCAAGGTCGGAAAGCCCTGCGAGGAGGTCGTTCAGGCCGAAATGCTCTTCCATCTCGGTGCCCTTCTCCCGGGCGCATTCCTCACACAGGTGGAGCTTGGTCACCTTCTCGTTCACGATCTCCGTGAGATGTACCGTTGCCTCTTTCTTGCCGCAGACGTCACATAGCATAACTTTTCTCTCCGTAAGCTTAAGCCTTAGATTTTGTACTTAACCCCGTCGCTCTTCGTCATCTTTTTGAACCTCTCCAGAAGACGTAACGTGATGTCGCCGGGCCTGCCGTTGCCGATAGTGCGTTTATCTATCCTGACCACCGGGACTATCTCCGCGGCCGTGCCGGTGAGGAAGACCTCGTCGGCCGAATAGACCTCCTCCATCTTCAGGAGCCTCTCGCGGACCTTCATATCCGCCTTCCTGGCAAGGATTATGACCGCGTCTCTCGTGATCCCTTCGAGCGCCCCTATGTCCACCAGGGGCGTGATGAGCTCGCCCTTGCGCACGATAAAGATATTATCCCCCGTGCACTCCGCGACATAATCGTCCGCTGTCAGCATGATCGCCTCTTCGGTGCCCGCCTTTATCGCGTCGATCTTGGCCAGGATATTGTTGAGGTAGTTCAGCGATTTTATCTTCGGGTTCAGCGCCTGCGGGAGGTTCCTCCTCGTTGCCGCCGTGATTATCGTAAGGCCGTTCTTATAAAATTCCCGGGGATACAGGGCTATCTTGTCGGTTATTATGAAGATCGTCGGCCTTTTGCATTTGCGCGGGTCGAGCCCCAGGTCCCCGACACCCCTGGTGATGACAAGGCGCACATATGCGTCCCTCAGCCTGTTGGCCTTGAGCGTCCTGACGACCGCGTCGCTCATCTCCTTCTTGGTCATGGGTATGCTGAGCTCTATAGCGTCGGCCGATCTGTACAGCCGGTCAATGTGCTCTTTGAGGCGAAAGACGAGACAGTCATATGACCGTATCCCCTCGAAGACACCGTCCCCGTATAAAAGGCCATGATCGAAAACAGAGATATGCGCCCTGGTCTTATCCACAAACTTCCCGTCGAAATATATCTTCACAGTTCCACCCCGTTAGTAAACATATAATTATATAAGTATATATTATAAAGGGATATTATGTCAAATGAATCTTGGCGGGAGCTTATTGAACGATCTTGCCGTCTTTGAGGCGTATCACGGAACGTATCCGCGACGATATCTTCTCGTCATGGGTCACTATCACCAGGGTCATACCGATCTTCGTCTTCAGGTCGAATAGGACTTCATAGATCGAACCGCTCGTCTTCGAATCGAGGTTCCCGGTCGGTTCGTCGCACAGCAGGAGTTCGGGCTCGTTTATGAGCGCCCTTGCGATAGCTATCCTCTGCGATTCCCCTCCGGAAAGCTCTCCCGGCCTGTGGTTTGCCCTGTGGTCCAGGCCCGACAGGCCGAGTAATTCCCTCGCTCTTCTCTTTATTTCCCTGACCCTTGACCCTTGCCTGTCCGCCGAAGCCTTGGCGAAGGCGGACCCTTTGACCCTCATCAACGCCGGCATCATCACGTTCTCCAGCGCGGTGAATTCCGGGAGGAGATGGTAGAATTGGAAGACGAGGCCTATCCTCTCGCCCCGGGAAAGCGCCCTCTCCCTGTCGCTCATCGCATATATGTCTTTCCCGCTCAAAAGGACCCTGCCTGAAGTGGGCCTGTCAAGACCGGCGATAAGGTGCAGAAGCGTCGACTTTCCTGCCCCGGACGGACCGACGATGGCCACGGACCCGCCCCTCTCTATCGCGATATCTACCCCGTCGATAGCCCTGACCGTCTTCCTGGCGGGACCCTGGTACAATTTGTGCAGCCCTTCTCCTCTTATGATCACATCATTCATACCTGAGCGCCTCCACGGGATCGAGCCGCGATGCCTTATAAGACGGATAGATGGCGGCCAGAAGGCTTATCACCATGGCCGACAGCACTATAACGGTGATATCATGGATCTCCAGCTTGACCGGGAGCCGGTCTATGTAGTATATGTCCTTTGGAAGCGTGATAAATTTGTACGTCTTTAGAAGCCATGAGACCCCGACCCCGAGCACCGAGCCCGCTATGGTCCCGGCCAGGCCTATGACGCCCCCCTGCAGGGCGAATACGGCCATTATGTCGGAGTTCGTCGCGCCGATCGCCTTAAGTATGCCTATATCCTTCGTCTTCTCAAGGACCGTCATGATCAGGCTGGCGGATATATTGAAACAGGCGACGAGGATTATCAGCGTAAGTATGATGAACATGACCGTCTTCTCCAGCTTCAGGGCGGCCAGCAGGTTCTTATTTGAGTCCATCCACGTCCTGACCGCATACGGGAGCCCCAACTCTTTCTGCAACCTGCTCTTCACCTCGCCTATATGCATGGCGTCGTCCGCCCTGACCGATATCCCGCTGACGAGGCCTTTGACGGCGAGGAGGTCCTGCGCCTTATCGAGACCTATGTACGCAAGCGTCATGTCATACTCGTACATGCCGGAGGTGAAGATGCCGCATACCGTGAAATCTTTTCCCTCGACGTAGGCCGGAGATATCACGGATAGTCTATCTCCTATCTTCAGCCGCAGTTTGCCCGCGAGCTCGCTCCCTATCACTATCCCCCCGTCGCCGAGCTCAAGGCTCCCCTCTTTCATATACTTGCCGAGCTTATTTACCCTCACCTCATTGTACGGCTCTATCCCCTTCACTATTATCCCAGTCACGTTCTCATCCCGGCGCACGAGCGCCTGGCCGTTCAGGAAGAACGCCGCGGCTATCACGTGGTCGGTGGCCAGGACCTTCCTCAGGATCTCTCCGGAAGGCTTCATGCCGTAATCGGATATCACTTCCAGGTGGGCGTTCGTCCCGGTGATCTTATCCTTGAGGTCGGCATCGAAACCGCTCATCACGGCTATGACGATCATAAGCGCCGATACGCCTACGGCGATGCCCAGTATGGAGATCATGCTTATCAGGGATATGAACTTCTCTTTGCGGGGCGAGGTGAGGTATCTAAGGGCTACGAAAAGCTGCCAGCGCATCTAAGAGCCCGACTCTGGTTTTAATTGTGGAAAAAGGACGACGTCCCGTATGGAAGCCGAATTTGTAAGTATCATGACGAGGCGGTCGATGCCGATACCGAGCCCGCCGGCCGGCGGCATGCCGTACTCGAGGGCCCGCACGAAGTCGTGATCGATAGTTCGGAGTTGGGAGTTGGGAGTTCGGGGTTCGGCCTTGCCGGGCCCGAGCTCGTCCTCGAAACGCTTCTTCTGTTCGATCGGATCGTTCAGCTCGGAATAGGCGTTGGCTATCTCCATGCCGCCCATATAGAGCTCGAACCTGTCGGTAAGGAGCGGGTCGTCCGGCTTGGTCTTGGCCAGCGGGCAGAGTTCCTTGAAAAGGTCTATGACGAATACCGGATGGTCTCCCGCCTTAGGTTCGATCAGCTCCCCGACGATATTTATGAGCTGGGTGCGCGATATCTCCCTGCCTTCTATCTCCACGCCTTTCTTCTTCAGCTTCTTCACCCACTCATCCGGCCTCTCGTCAGGCGTTATGCCGAACTGCTCTTTCATGAGTTCGGCGAACGAAACGCGCTCCCACCTGGAGAGGTCTACCTTCTTACCCTGGTATTCGAACTCGGTCTTCCCCGTGACCGTCCGCGCCAGGTGCGTGATCATCTCTTCGGTCAATTTCATCATGCCGGCGCAATCCGAATAGGCCTCATACACCTCTAGCATCGTAAATTCCGGGTTGTGCCGGACGGAGATGCCCTCGTTCCTGAAATTCCTGTTTATCTCGTATACCCTATCCAGGCCGCCTACCAGGAGCCGCTTTAGATATAGCTCCGGCGCGATCCTGAGATAGAGGTCCACGTCGAGCGCCTCATGGTGCGTCTTGAACGGCTTTCCCGCGGCCCCGCCCGGCATCGGCTGCATCATGGGCGTCTCCACTTCCAGGAAACCGCGCCGGTCAAGGAAGGACCGTATCTCCGACACTATCCTCGAGCGCGCGATGAAGACGTTCCTGACCTCATCGTTCATCACGAGGTCGACATACCGCTGCCGGTATCTCGTCTCGATATCCTTCAGGCCGTGCCATTTCTCCGGCAGCGGCCGCAGGGACTTCGCGAGGATACGGAGCTCAGTAACCTTCACCGTAGGTTCGCCGGTCCTCGTCTTGAACGTCTCGCCCTTGACCCCTATGAAGTCGCCTATATCTATATTTTTGAGGAACTGGAAGGTGTCCGCGCCTATCGCCTCTTCCCGCACATACGCCTGTATCTTACCGCTCCCGTCCTTCAGGTCATAGAACACGCTCTTGCCGTGTTCCCGCGCGGCCATGATGCGGCCTGCCAGCGCCACTTTTGCCCCTTCGGAGAAATCGTCTTTCAATGCCTTTACCGACGAGGAGGTCTCGAATCTCCCGCCGTAGGCATATATCCCACGGCCGGCGATATCTTCAAGCTTCGCCTTGCGCTGCTTCATCAATTCGTTCTCTGTGCTATGCGGTTCCATATATGTATCAGATTATATATTCGGCCGGAGAGGGTTGTCAATATAAAACGGCCGAGGCGGCGCGTCACTTCTTATATTTCAATATCTTCAGGAATGCCTTCACTATATCCGGGTCGAACTGTGTGCCGGAACCGTCCTTTATCATCTTGAGGGCCTTTGCCTCGGGGAACGCTTTCCGGTAAGGGCGGTCGGATGTGAGCGCCTGGTAGACGTCGGCTATCGCGATTATGCGCGCGCCTATCGGTATCTCCTCTCCCTTAAGGCCTGCGGGATACCCCTTCCCGTCCCAGCGCTCATGGTGGTAGAGTATCAGCGGTATGATATCGTGCATAAAGTGGATCGGCCGCAGTATGTCCACGCCGATCTGCGGATGTTTCCTTATCATCTCCAGCTCTTTCTTCGTAAGCTTCGCCTTCTTAAGCAGAATCTTTTCGCTTATACCTATCTTCCCCAGGTCGTGCAGGATCGAGGCCTGGCGTATCGGCTCTATCTCTTCTTTAGGGATATGTATCGCCTTTGCTATCTCCGTAGCGTAATAGACGGTCTTTTCGGTGTGCTCTCCCGTGTAGTGGTCTTTCAGCTCTATCGTCTTTGCGAAGGCGGAGATCGATTCTATGAGGCTCTGTTTCCCGCTCTTTGTCAGTCTTTCCAGCTTCTTCTTGAGCGACTTCACATCTGCCGTCTCTTCGGGCATATGGTTCTTGCGTTCCTCCACCTCGAGCGATGAGTAGACGCGGTTACCCCCGTCTTCCTTCGCCTTGTCGAGGATGAAATCGGCTATATTTATGAGGTCTACGCCCTTGACCGTGTTGTCCTCCGGATACGACGCTACGGCTATGCTCAATTTCAGCTTCACGGTATGCTTATTGTTGCCGAAAGAGAATATGCTGAGCTCGTCTATGAGCCTCTGCGCAAGGACGATCGCCTTCGACCTGTCGGTCCCGGGAGACATGATAAGGAATTCCTCGCCGCCATACCTGACTACAACATCATACCGGCGCACCATCTTTTTGATCTGCCTGGCCAGCTGCACCAGCACCATGTCCCCGAAATTATGGCCGTACATGTCATTTATCGATTTGAAGTAATCTATATCTATCATGACTACCGAGAGAGGATGGACATATTTCCTCGCGCGGTAAAATTCCGACTCTATGACCTCGCTTATATAACGGTGGTTGTAGAGGCCCGTCTGGGGATCTTTAAGGGCAAGCTGCTTAAGCCGCTTGCTCGATTTCAGTATCGCTTCGCTCAGTATCTCCTTCTCCTTTTCGGCCATCCTGTTATCCGTGATATCGCGGATGACGGTGACCACCCTCACTACACTATCGCCTTCGAATATCGGTATCTTCCGGGTCTCCGTGATGATGTCCTTCCCCGTCACCTTGTTCAATTCTTCCGTGACGAGCATCTTCCCGGTCTCGAAGACCTTGCGGTATTCATCGCGCACGTTATCGGAGAGAAAGGGATAGATCTCGAAGAGGCCCCTGCCTATCACGGACGTCTCGAGCCCCAGTTCCTTGTTCCACCTCTTGAACGCCCTGTTGAATACGAGTATGCGCAGGTCTTTGTCGACTACATGGATGAAGTCGGCCATAGAGTCGGTCATCGTCCTGTACTGCGCCTCGCTCTCGCGTAACGCCTCCTCGATCTTCTTCTGCCCGACGAGCATCTTGGCGTTCTCTATGGCGACGGCCGAGCTGGCCGCCAGCCCCTGCATCATGAAGACGTCCTGGGCATCGAACGCCTGCTTATCCTCCTTGTTATATATCTCGAAACAGCCCAGGAGCTCCCCTTTACCGTTTATAATGGGGACGCTCACAAGGTTGTAGAGGCCGAACTTCTTCTGTATCTCCGCGGGCACCTGGGCGTCATGCTCCGCATCGTTGCATATATAAGGCTTCATGGTGTTCGCGACCCATCCCGGGACGCCGTGCCCCGCCTCAAATACGTAATCGACCGATTGCGGCTTCCCGCCGGTATTATATTCCGTGAATACCATCTTGCCGTCTTTCAAAAGCCCTCCGGCGCCGGCCGTCCCGCTCACAAGTTCCATAGCGGCGGCTACGAGGGTCCTCATGATCACCTGGACGTCGAGGACCGTATTGATATGCTGGCTGGTGCGGGATAGGACCTCCAGCTGGTAATCGCGCTTCAGCAGGTTCTCTTCGGACCTCTTCCGTTCCGTTATATCGCGCGAGAAAGCGAAGTTATATTCATCCCCCTGGAATTCGAGATAATTCACGGTTATCTCGACGGGAAACGTGGTTCCGTCCTTCCGCCGCTGCCTGCTCTCGAAATTGAACGTCTTCCTCTCCTTGAGCTCCTTCCAGTGCTTGGGCCAGGCCTCGGGCGGGAAGTTCGGGTTGATATCGCTCACCTTCATCAGGAGAAGCTCCTCGCGCGAGTACCCGAGAGAGCGGCACGCCATGTCATTCACATAAAGGATATCCGCGTCGGGCCCTATCCAGAATATGGAATCGCCCGCCCTTTCTATCGAAAACTGCGCGAGCTGAAGGACCTCTTCGGCATCCTTACGCTCCTCTTCGACGCCTATGGCCGCCGCTATAAGTTTCAGGATATTCTTGTCGTCTTCCGTAGGGTTAAAATCGTACTTATAGAGGACGCAGAGCGAGCCGATGTAATTGCTGCCGAATTTGACGCCGCAGCCCATATACGTCTTAAGCCCATATCTCGCGATATTCGGGTCGGTCTTATTATAAGCGGTCTCGTGGAGGTTCCTTATTATCGCGACCTCGCCGCTTCCCTGCCGTATGATATCATAACAGATGTGGCCGTCCGCCTTATCCTTCGATCTGAAATCGGGCGGGACATGCCACTGGCCGCACGATGACAGCATATCCCCCTCGAGATGGTTGTAGAGCGCGCAATCCGCGTTCAGGAGCTCGCCGCATATGCTGGTGAGCCGGTTTATGTTATCAGTGGGGTCGACCGAGAAGTTAAGGAAGACGTTGTTTATCTTCTCAAGGCGCTCTTCCGCCCGCTTACGCTCTGTGATGTCGCGCACCACGGCCAGTATACGGTAACGTCCGCCTATGACCGCACTCTTGAGGTTCACCTCCACCCAGAATAACCGCCCCGCCTTGTCCTTCGCCAGCCATTCGAAGAGCTGCGGTTCGCCGCGCGACGCCTTGCTGATCCACTTTATGGCATCTCCCTGGCTGTACGGCGGCTCTCCGGAGCTTATTCTGCCGACATCCAGCGCCTTTATCTCGTCGGGGGAATAGCAGTACATCTCCGCCACCTTGCGGTTGGCGTCCACTATCTCCCCGGTCTCGATATCGTGGACGAAGATGGCGTCATTGGCCGCGTCGAAGATGGCGCGGTAGTTGGCCTCGGATATCCTTAAGGCCTCCTCCACCTTGCGGTGCTCGGTCTCGTTCCTCTCCAGGCCGGCTATGTGCTGCCGCAGTTCGGCGAGTTCCTTCATGAGCTCTTCTCTCGTATTATCTTCCATCGTATCTTTCGTCTTTAAACTTTGCTGTTGGCATACCTTATGAGCGTATCTATATCCTCCCGCGCCATCTTGATAAGCGACACGCCTATGTCGAACCTGTTGTTCCCGAGCGGAGAGATCCGCACGACTTGCACGACGGCGGCAAGCGGCGAGGCGGAGAATTCCTGCGGTATATCTATCTCCAGTATGATATATGACCCGACCGGCAGTATGCTGTCCGACTCGAAGAGGAAACCATGCCTGCTGATATTCTTCGTCGTCGATTTTTTATATAGCTCCTGGAACGGGAAATGGACATCGATCCTTGCCTTTATCCTTATCGATCTTCTCAGGTCGAACCCCTTGGGGATCTTGGTATCTATGAAGAAAGGCACCTCTGCCGGCGCCTTGAGCTTCCTGTCATCCACGAAGATATCGTAATATTGCTCTATGGCCCGGACGATATCCGAGATGCGGCCGACGAAGGCCTGGACGTCGCAGCCGGTCACCTTCTCGACCTCCTTTATGGCCTCATCATCGAGCGGGTCGAGCATGACAACGGTGATGATATTCTTTATCATGTCGACCGGCATGAGCCAGTGCTTAAGGGCGATGTCGACCGGCACCATCTTGATGACACCTTTCGGTATCTTATAGAACTGCAGAGGAAGGTATGGGACACCCAACTGGTTGGAGACGCTCTTGACTATATCCTCTTCGCTTACATAGTTATAGCTGATCAGGTATTGCGTGATGTTCCCGCCGAACTTCCGCTGGTGTTCAACGGCGTCCTCAAGTATGGCCGGGGTGATAAGCTTATTCTCAATAAGGATTTCGCTCAGCTTCTTGCTTTTTATACGTCTTATCATCTTTTATAATTTCCTTATAATAATTCTTAATAGAGCGTAACCTTAATAGTATATACTGAAAAATCTATTTTGACAAATAGGAGGGCACCATTTGTCATGCAGACGTTATCCTTATTCCTGATTTTTCAATATGTTATGTTGGGCGAGATAATTATATAAGGTAAGCGCGATGAACTTATTCCCTTCGACTGTCGGGTGGTCGAAGTCGATGAAATAATATGTGGCATCCCTCCCGCTTCTCTTCATCTCATCCGAAAATAGCGGCAGAAGGTCTATGTAGCGCACCCCGTTCCTTTCGCAGAAATCTTTCAATACGGACTGCGGATATGCCTCCTGCGGAGGAAGATCGAGCTGGAACGTGTACGGGAATATCAATATCAACACCTCCACCCCGTTCTCCGAACAGTGGTCCGTTATCTTCTTAAGATCTGAGAGCGTCTTCTCCCATGCGCGCAGGACTTCCGGCGAGCCATGGCGGTAGACCAGGTCCTCCACCTGAAGCTCTTCCAGCTTCTTTGCGCCCTCTTTCACGTCTTTACCGAATCTCAGCTTGAGCAGCCTCTCTTCCAGGAAGAGATAGAACGGCATACGCGATATGGAATAGCGGAGGGACGACAATACCGAAACGTCGCCGTAATCCTTCGTATGCGAAAGCTGGAACCCTATGCCGCGGCCGCCGAACTTCTTCAGACCGAACTGTTCCGTCACGTCATTCGGCACGAACCCGACGGTGACGAGGTCCGGTTCATACTTCATGCCCTCCGTCCGCAGCAGCTCGTACTCCTGCCACGGCGAATAGCCGTCGCATCCGGCGTTTATGACCTCGACCTTGCGGGCGGAGGCACCCTTCCTGAAGAGTTCCTCCAGGAGACAGGCCGTCGTCCCCTCGTAAGGTAACCTGTACCCGACGGTGACGGAGTCGCCGAGCTGGAGTATCCTGACGGTGCCTTCCGGCTTCTCATAACCGCCATACGGCGAACGGAGCCCTTTTGAGCTGACCTGATACCGCACGCCGTCCCACTTCTCATCGGTGCCCGGCCTCATCCGCCACCCGAGGCGCTCATCCTTCATGAATACGGTCTTCGTCCCTTCCTCCGGACCGGCATGGTACTTCATACTGAGAAAATTATTCACTATGAATAAGAATAGCCATAATGAGACGATCCCGAGCGCGATATTCCCGGCGCGGGGTCGCGCCGCGAGGAACCCTGAGAGTCCTATCCGTTTCCCTATATACGCCGCCACGAAGAACGCCGTGGCCGCGGCAAGGAACCTCAATATCGCTTCCTGCGTGCGCACTATCCTGGTATCATCCACGTCGTACCGGAATATGAAGATGGACAGGAGATAAAGAGAGAGGATCAGCGCCATGACGAGAAGTATGGCGCTGACGAACCGCATACCTGAATATACCGCTTTCTCTTCTTTTTCCATGATCGGGTAAGGCCCTATTTACCGGCGCGCGAGATTATGCCGTCGGCTATCATATCGGCCAGGGCATTCTCGCCTTTCGGTGTCAGGTGTATGTTATCCAGGAAGAGGTCTTTGCTCCGTCCTGATCTCATGAACTCCTTGTCCGCATCTATCACCAGGAGGCCGTACTTCTGCCCCAGGTCCAGTATGCATTTCCTCGCCTCTTCGAAGACCGTTGCATAATACTGGGTAGCTCTTATCCCGGCTATGCCCATCTCCTCTTCTTCCTTGAACATCGGATATGGCGGTATTATGAGAACGATATCGACATCATGTGCCCTGGCTATCAGGACCATCTCTTCGATCTTCCTGGAATAGAGGTCGAGGAAGAAGGATAGCGCCCTCGCCCTCTTCTCCTCCGTATCGACATTGACCTTCGCCCCTTCCATGCTTGCGAAGGGATAGCTCCCGGCGTAGTAGGAGTCGAGGTTCCTGCCCTGCATCAGGAGGATCTTTTCGCGCAATCGCGTATAGAAGTAGCTGTGTTCCATCAAAAATACGTTTATCGACTCCGGGTTCAACCTGTCCCAATGGAATGCCAGCCGTTCGGTATAGGGGTTCACGATGAATTTATTGACCTTGGGGTCGAACGTGTGATATATGGAGAAATAATTGTAGAAACTGTGGAGCACTATGATATCGACATCCTGCTGCGATATCCTATCCCTTATCATATCCCGGTGCGATGTAGTGCGGCTCCCCATCTTCCCGCTGTTTATCACTTCGGCAAAATCTTTCCCGCGCCTCTCTGACAGTATCTTCTCCAGGTAGAAAGGATAGCTCTTCTCGGCCTCGTTGTAATAACCGTAAGTGGTCGACTCCCCGACGCAGATTATCCTGTAACGTGTATGTTTCCTCGGCTCATAACTCTTTCCCCTCGACGGGAAACCATTCTCAACCGGCCGCAGGTTCCATCCGTAATATTTGAACCTCGCGTACGCCTCGAGCGATCCGAAGGTCACGGCTAAACTTAAGATGAGCAATACGATATTGGGGACGGTTCTATTTTTCACGCGATCTTCACCTGTAGACCTCGCGGCGGTGCATGACTTTTACCACCTGGACCATCAGCATATGCCTGACGATGGCGTAAATTATCCTGTAATCACCGACCCGGTACGAATATAACCCCTCCAGGTCCGCCTTTAACGCCTTTCCGATAAAAGGATCACGCACTACGACTTGGAGGGAATTCCCTATACGCTGTTTGATATGCGGTGGAAGAGCGTCTATCTGCTTCCTGGCCGTAGGAGCTATGACAATGGTATAAACCTTCATCGCCGTGGCTTTTTAGAGGCCTTCTTATCGCCAAAGACCTCCCGGAAGCCGTAAGACCTCCCTTCGGAAAGCTCCTTCCTGGCCTTCCTGATATCATTCATAACATCCTTACTGCTTACCAGTTCAAGCGTCTCAAGCCACCCTTCATAATCGTCTACGCACATTAGGACCGCCTCCGGCTCGCCCCTGTTCGATATCACATACCTGTCGAGCCGCGTCCTGACATCATTTAGCACGTTCCCCAGGTTCGCCCGCAATTTCCTCACCGATATATTCTTTACCATATTTTCCACCTCCGCATTAAGTGTACCATATTGTGTACACATTGTCAATCGTGTATACATGAAAATGCCTCCTTCAGCTTCTTTGTATACTCCCCATATATAAAGACGCCAAAAAAGGCGAAATTATTGCAGACTATTTTAAAATACTGGCACTTTGGAAGACGAACCCTATTTAATAATAATGTTAATGTTTTGTCCTCTTATAGGACTGTCTTCTATTGCTTTATTGAGTGCTTTTGATATTATTGATTCCTTGCTCAACGTATGGTAAAAGAACTTTAGCTATTGCTAGATTTCCAGCGGTGTTATAGTGATAAGAGTCCTGATAGTAGCTTGCTATATTTCCATCGGAAAAGACGTTACCCAAGTCAACGATAACGACCCTTTTATTATTGGAGAATTTACGTTCCAAATCTTCTCTAAGGGTAATTCTTTGCTCCTCAGTATTATATTCCTGGTGCAGGGGTGCTATGGCAAGGATAAAAAATTTCCCCTGCCGGGTTAATTGCTCTATGTATGCTGCCAAAGGCTTGCCGTATAAAGATGATTCCTGTATTTTGTTCTTCGGTTTTACCTTGTTTACGCTATCAAGAAACGAAAAATTAAGCTTGGCATTTCCGAATAACTTATCTTCCTTATATCCCTTCTCAACGCTACCATATCGCATAAGGTAATACTTTTCCTGTAGAAGAGTCGGCAAAATAAACGAGTAATTAAATCGTTTTAACGGCATATCGCTAAACCGAATACAACTCTTTTCCTGAATAAATTCATCCGGGCCGCCCTGGCCATAGAAATAAATGATACATATATCTAAGTTAATGTTCTTGGTGGCATTATAATTTGCCATAAAATAATTTGCCTTATGCTCGGAGAGCACGCAAAGGTTAACTACGGTTGCCTGCTTTGATGAATATGTTTGTGTATTTCTGATATTTAACAAATTCTGCAGATAACCCGCGATGCTGAAGTCGTTAGAAACGCCATAACCGCCGCCGACGCTCCCTCCAAAAACACCAATGCGTACTTCGCCCGGCTTCTTTTTAGAAGCAACAGGATTGCCTCGATAGCCGCAGTAATTATAGAACTCTTTTATACTGTATTTACTGTGGAGGTAGAGATCGACTAACAGCAGCATAATAATCATAAAAATAAAGACCCCTGTTGAAATCGATATACCTGTCAAAAAAGTTTTGAGCCTTGCGGGTTTGTCTTTTTTCACTATTTTAATCCTTCATTGTTCTACAATGTTATGTATTAACAGCCGATTTAATGAATTTGGTAAACAAACGGTCCTTGCGAAAATCTAGGGGCAAAAAATAAAAGCACGATCGTCAACAAGATAAATAAGAATATCGGAGCTATTACATACCACATATATGTTTTAAGAAATTTTTTTATGCTCATTCTGTTCCCTCGGGAGACGGCGTTAGATCATTCCGTATGAAATCATATATGTATTTCGCGATCAATCGATGCGCAAGCGTATTCGGATGCGCATCATCGTTCGAAACCCACAATTCTTCACTTCTCTTGTAACCTTCAAAATACTGTGTAAGATCGAGATATTCTATGTTGTTCTCTTTCAAAAATGCTTCGACTACATCCTGTTCTTTCTTAAATGGGTAATGGGACAGGTCATGAAGCTCCGGCAATATCACGACTTGAAAGGCGATCTTTTTTTCATCACATACGTTTTTAATCTGTAAAAAAGATTTTTTTGTATTTTGCCATCCGGGATTTTTATCTGTATAAAGATTCGAATAATATTCCTTATAGCCCTTTGAGGGGGATAGACGACTCCGTATCGACTGAAATTTGGACCAATAAAAACTGACCATTCTGGAATGGCCAAGGAACCACAGCTTTGATTTTTTTGGAGTAAGTTCGGCATCGTTTATAAAATAAAAGATGACCACTTTGTCCGGATCATACTTCAGGCCCTTTTTTAAAAAAATCCCGACCTCTTGTTCCGTATTATAATTCCCTGTTCCGAAGTTAAGTATTTCTGTAGGCGATATTTTGTTTAATTCCTTCTCCAATATGTATGGGAAAGCATCCTCTCTCCCCACTCCCCATCCAAATGTGATCGAATCCCCGAGAAAAATTATTCTGTATTTTCTGCCTTTTGCTAAAGTACGCTCTTCGTCGCGAAACCCATCAGAATTAATATGCACATTTACGTTCATTAAATGTATATCAACGTTTGGTTTATGCATATGGGAAATCGCCGGATCGTCAACGTCCATTTTCGCAGCCAGCCCATATTTTGTCATTTCTATATCATATACCACATGATTTCGGAGATACAGCCGTGTGATTAACTCACCTAAGGTGAAAAATATGACTATAGAAATAGCTAGTGCTGCAACCTTTTCTAAAAATTTTTTTGCGCTCATATCAGGCATTAATTTGGTTTTGTTTTATTGTAACTCATAATCATCCCTTTTACAATCTCAAATCTGTCCTATATCAACTATATGTGCAGATGATCTGGAACTGCGGATTTGGAGTCTGGATGTAAAAGAAAAAACAGCGAGACAGGTCTGGGATTGTTGCAAAAACCGAACTTAAAATACTATTATTCTCCGCAACCTGGCACCTTGGAAGACGGACCCTATTTTCTCCTTTAAAAGTGAACAATAGGGACGGTTCTATTTATTTTCGGCCTCTTTAAGAATAATACCGTGGCAATTAAGTGGAACCGTTCCCTTTATTAGCTACGGGCTTACCGTGTTCAATTGAGCCCAGGTACCGTTATCATAATATATCCAGACACCATACTGCGGACCGAAATCGATTATGAGGTCTGCCTGGCCATTCCCATTAAGGTATCCCGCACTTACATAATCGGGGTTTATGGAACTGATCTGCGCCCATGCCCCAGTGTCGTAATAGACCCAAAGGCAGTATTGAGACCCGAAGTTTATGGCAATATCATCCTTACCGTTCCCGTCAATATCACCGGTGGCTAAACTGACAGGGCTTACGTTTGAGATATTGGTCCATACGGAAAAATCCTCATATATCCAGAGCCCATATGGAACACCAAAATCTATGATAAGCTCATCCTTACCATCGCTGTCTGTTTCGCCTATAGCCATTGCCTCAGGGCTGACATCGCTTATCTTATCCAGCATCCCGCCGTCTCTGTATACCCATAAGCCGTATTGAGAGTCGAATCCGATAAATATATCCTCTTTACCGTCGCCATCGATGTCTCCTGCAGCCATCGACCGGGAGGTCAGGTCGCTCACCTTATTCCAGATATTGCCATCTTTGTATGACCAGATGCCATATTGAGCGCCGAAATCTATGATCACCTCGTCTTCATCATCGCCGTCGATGTCCCCTGTTACCATAGAATCACAATTTACGTCACTTATATACGTCCAGGTAGAGCCGTCAGAATAACTCCATATACCATACTGGGGGCCGAAATCTATAACCAGATCATCCGACCCCGTCCCGTCGATATTCCCTCTGACCATCGCTTGCGGGCTTATCGAACTGAGTTGAGACCATGTGGAATCGTTATAATATATCCAGATACCATAGGAAGATCCGAAGTCGATTATAAGGTCATCCAAATTGCCGCTGTCGACATTTGAAATTATAATTGGAGAATTCAAGTTGTCCACTCCTTTATCAAAATATATACCGTTCTTTCCGTTTCGATATTCGTTCCATGAAATGTTAATATCATTATTCTGACTGATAGCAAGAGAAGGCTCGCCATGGTATGAATCACCATCTTTTGCTCTAACAGGCGAACCAAATGAAATTCCGCAATCTGTACTTTTGGAAAGATATAATTCCTTAGTCGAACTTCCTTTCTCCCATGCCATATATACATTACTATCGTTATCCAAAGCTAATGACGGTATACAAAACGCACATTCACCAACGTTATTAATCCTTATATTTTTTTCAAATGAAATTCCACCATTAATGCTCCTGGAAAAGTATAGATTATAATCATATCCACGCACATCTGTCCATCCTATATAAATTTTACCCAGTGCATCGACACACAACGAAGGGGTCAATACCATCGTAGTTTCATCAGTATCTGTAACGCGTATATTTGTACCGAATGAAACCCCGCTATCGATGCTTTTGGAAAAATAGATACCTTCAGTATCCGCATGACAATACCGCCAGGCGACATAAATGATTCCATTTCTGTCTACAGCAACAGAAGGGTTAAAAGCATGACAATCTGTAAATAATGTATCATCATTTATTCTTGTACTTTTTTGGAAAGACATGCCACCATCATTGCTTCTAGATAAATACACGCCATACTTACCGTTCTGTTTACTTGTCCACGCAATATATATATTTCCATCTCCTGACACAGCAATTGAAACGCCATTCATATATAATAAAACCACATCGCCATCATCTACACGTATAGCCGTGCCAAATGATAATCCACCATCGATACTTTTAGCAAAATAAACATTCGAAATATCGTCCTTAGAAGAAATCCATGCCGCATAAATATTCCCCACACTATCTACAGCTAATGATGGTGAATATGCAAATATTTTAGGATCAGAGACTCTAACGCTTTTGCCAAACGACCGCCCTCCGTCTATACTTTTTGCTACATATAATACCGTATATGCGTTCCGTATATCAATCCATGCTATATAAATATTTCCATCCCCGTCAATAACTAATGATGTTTCGGTGGCCATTTCGACCACTGAATCAGCATCATTTACTTTTACGCTTGGTAAAAATACCACTTCACCAAATACATAAAAAACATTTAACAAAAAAAAGCTACTGATCACTACTATCAAAAATGTCAACAGCATAAATCTATTTTTTTTCATTGCTTTATCTCTTTATTATCTCAACGCTTTCATGCTCATCTAGTTTCTTTTCATCTATCTAAATTGGGGCCATCCTAAAAAGGGACACCCTACAATCTTAAATCTTTAAGCTTTTATCTACTATCGTCTCAAATTGCAAGAAATTTTAAAATACTTTTATTCGTGTAGGGTGTCCCCTTGTGGGATGGCCCCGGTTTAACTCGGCTAGTCAACTTGCTGAGCGGTTAAGAATATGGCCTTTTCTAAGGCAGTAAAAAAATCTTGATATGTTGCAGGGTCTTCCACAGACTGGATCCCGTACTGAGCATTCGCTCTCACAAGCAATTGGCTCTCTCCCCTGGGCCTTACAGTGACGGTCATTGTAACAGCTGCCTGTTTAACAAATTTAGTGCCGGTAACTGAGCCAAGCGCGATATCAGCTTTATCAATTACAAATTCCAGATCCTGCATTGTGCTTATTACCGTTTGCATCATTTTCTTCTTGTCGATTGTATCAAAAGCTCTGGTTTGCATGCTTCTTAATTTAACCGCGCTTGCGTCGCTTTCAAGAGCTTTGGTTGCTGTAGTTGCGCAACCTGATACAGTAATAGCCACAGCCAGAATAACAAATATACTGCAATATTTTATTAGTTTCTTCATATTTGCTCAGCCTCCAAAAATATTGCCTTTGACAAGCTATCATAAAATTTCTTATATATGCTTGGTTCTTTAACGGTTTCTATCCTACTAATTTGATTGCTCATGTTCCAAACAACTCTCTGAAATGTCACTCTAACAGCCGTCTTGCTTCCATCAAGAGAAGGTTGCGTAATAACTGAGGCCTTTACCATTTGAGCTTTATCGCATGCCGCGGTGGTATTAGAATAAACGCCAAATAGAGCCGATGCCACATCAAGCGCAATCGCTGCTGTGATTTGGCCCGCATTTTTTGCATCTGCCTTTTTTGAGGCAGCTACAAAACCTACTTCGGTCTCGCTATTATCTAGAGTAAATCCCAGGTCTTGTAAAACTCCGGCAACAGAAGTAACTATTTTCTCTTCATCTTTTGTTTCATATTGCCTCATTTGTAACTGGCGATCCTTGAGAGACTGTTCTGAAGCTTTCAGAAAACCTTTCGGGACGGTAGCACAACCAACTATGCCTAAACATAAAAATACAACTAAAAATATCTTTAGCGTATTACTTGGTTTTTTCATGTTGTTCTCCTAAAAACTGGAAGAATGATAGGCAAAGTCACGAACTTTTTTATCGGCGTCGAATTTAATAACTATTGTAAGCGTTCTCTGCGAAGTAGAACTTGCCCCTGAGTTCGGATGAATAGATCCGATTATTAACCAAGCACCTCCTGATTCATTTGAATAAACTACGTCTGTCGCAATCTTATCATAAACCCAATTTTCCAACCTGTTTTCATCGGTTGTAACGATATTAGGCGATCCGAGTATTTCGACAACTTGAGCAGATGCCATCCCAATACGAATTTGACTCTGAACCTTCCCCACCGTAACTCTATCCAATTGATCTGCTTTATTAACTTGTTTTGCATGGTAATAAGCAGATGAACATCCCGATAAAAATGCTAACGATATTATTATTATCAAAACTTTTTTCACCATCCACCTCCGTTTTGCAATAAAAAAGCAACTTTCTGAAGAAAGTTGCTAAAGTTACTTTCCTTTATCCTTTATATGCACAACCACTCCTTTGTGGCTTCCGTACACTATAGCATCTATAAATTATAAAGTCAATTCTCCTTGCTACTCTTTTCCTTTTTAATTACTTATGGGACGGTTTTGGGATTGCCGCCAGAACCACTCCTTGAACCTGGCCAAGAAAATAATCTTAAAATAAATGGTCGTTGTCCCTATTTATTTTATTTTTGACTCATTTTATGCTCTTGTTGATATACTCAATTGCTTCATTTGCTTTATCGCGAACATAATTTTCACGTGTAGATTTACTAATTTCTATTAGTGTCGGCAATGTTTCTGGTCTATCTGGATAATTCTTAATCATATCGATAATATAAGAGTAATGCATCCCATTATTTTTCATTTCAAGTATTAATGGATAAGCTCCATCATAATGCATTTTCGAGAGTGTGTCGAGTGCCAATAAATAATCTCTATCTTTTTGTTTTCTGTTTACAATTTTCGTTAAAGGCTCTATTGCTCGGTCGTCTTTGATTTTCGCAAGTGCATACATAGCTTCTTGTCTATAGAAACTTTTTTTGGAATTTAGTAATTTAAGTATAGCAGGGACAGCCTTTTTCTCTTTTCTTTCTGCAAGGATGTTTAGAATAAGATATGGGTCATAAAATGGGTCAATATAACGAATATTAAGCATTGCAATTAGTGTCTCAGAGGATAATTTTGTCAAATCATTCTTCGTCTTATCCTGTATCTGAGGACTATTGCCTATGGCCATTACAAAATGAAATACATAGAAAACTCCATAATACGCTGTGGCCAAACAGATTAGAATAATTAAAACATTGCCAATCTTGTCTTTTTTAAATTTTAACCTCATGGTTCTTCTCCCTTCAAAAACTTTTCATAGACATAAGATAGGGAAACCTTTTCTAGCAATCGGCCGTTATATATTACATCATATTGGGCATTCGGATCCAATGCTCCTACAATGGCCGCTGTGTGAGGAAAAAGTTCGAGACTAATATCACGATCTACTCCTGGTCCAGATAATATTTTCATATAAATGTACTTATTGTTCGGATTGCTACTATAATCGTTACATGCATTGTTACTCAAGAGATTATTTATATCTGTCGTTACTAGATCGGCTGGGGTAGCGAGATTGCTGATAATATCCGCTGGACTTAGGTATATCAAATCTGTTGGCCTATATGGCAGATCTTGCGCTACATCAACAAGCAATACTTTATCTTGAGAATAGTTCATACTCTGGAGCCAGCTTTCTAGAGATCCTCTCTTCTCTTGAGTATCGGTTATAATAAGTCGCTCTGGTCTCATAGCTGTCCTAATAAGAGTTGATATGCCAGCACTATGTGTTATACCAAAAGAGCTTACAGCAAGTGGTGATAGTTGTTTAGTTAACGAATCTAGATTAGCTCCATCATCATTTATTCCTGATATAGAAAAGCCTTTAAGGCTTCCGTTTGTGATATAGCTATTTATCCGCGGGCCTTCCTGAGCTGCACGTTGTGACGCCATATCCCACCTTATATTAGCAAATTTAGCAAGCGTAATCCAGTCCATTGTGCCGGATATGGGTTGCTGCATAATATTGGCATAATTTAACGCCGGGTCTACTTTTAGTGTTTTTGTAATCGGATCAATATCTGATACTATTGGCGTAAAATCACCAAGACAGAAGAAATCTTGAGATTCCTTTATAAACTCCTGTCCTATAGGGGTATCGAGTTGAGCCATTGCTGGACTTAACATAGTGAGTGCAAATTTGTTAGCTTCGGCTATTATGTTAGCTCTATTATCCCACGCGGTTTGAGCAGTGACTTTCACCCATTCCCAAAAACTCTTTGCTCCAATCTGTTCTATTATGGTGCCCGAACCTGGATTACCCAATGCCACCGAGGCAAGTTCTTCAAATAAATTATATCCGTTAAATGTTTCTGCAGCTTGATTGTTAAGCTGTTCACGGAACGCCTCACTACCAAGTAGGTTCATTAGCATTTCCGTTCCGGGAGCAAGTGCAGGACTTATGGAATTTGAAAAGAGCAAGGTTGCGGTATTCGCCCAGTCTGCCATAAAGCCAGATGTTACAAATATGCTCTGCCAGGTAGATGCAGAGGCAAGGGTGGCAAGGTCTACCGATTGACCAGAACTGATTCTGTTAATTGCGAGATTTGCTACGTCTGTTAGAGGAGACGTTATATTTTCGGCGGCTTCGGCTATTCCGACCAACCCTTGCCATGTGGGCTGTTTAATCAATTTGTCTAAAACTATCTTTCCGTTTTCAACAGCGCTGAACAATAAACCACTAAAATCCTGACTGGATATAGTAAGGCCTACTTCTCCAGCGCCTTGTCCTATGGTGACGTTACTGGAAGCGCCATGAACAATATCAAATTTCATATCGGTAATAGTACTTAATATCTTCGCATTTTCATACTCTCCGTATGAATTATATACGTTGTAATGCCCACCCTCTGTCGGCTCTATTACGAGAAGTGTATTCCCTAATGAGTCCTTTATCTCAACATACGCCTGCTGTCCGTCTATAACACGTTGATATTGAATATCGGAGTCAAACATAGCGTATATCTCTGCGTCTGAATAACCAAGCTTCGCATAGGCATCTACACCTGGGTCACCCCAACTAATATATGTGCTGTCTCCTATAAATTCTTCTTTTCCAACAACATCCCAATAGAATGATACCCCATCCTGTTTTTCTTCAAAGAAGACATTAGCGACGGTATTACCCTGAGCATCTTTAATAGCAACTTGTCTCACTTGCTTGCCGTCTTGTAGTGTTCTTATAGTAGAATGTCCTGCATTAAGTTCGTTCATAAAGTAGTTACCTAACGTATTACCAGATTGAACAATCTGATTCACTGCTACCGCATTTAAGAAACCTGTTCCGTAGATATCCAAAGCCTCTACCAAACCTTTGTCTTTTACAATATTAGTAAAGTCTAAAATCTGAGCAGTATAAGTCGACTGTTGCCAATAATATTGACCCCACGCCCTATCATAAGCAACCTGGTTAAAGTCTGCACGTAAATAGTTACCTAATTCATCATAAATAGGCGTCCAGAATTGCTCGTCACCTCTATTAGGAGCATTTCCATACCCCAAGAAAGTTAATATGTTATCTGTATATGTTTTAAAGATAGACTCGAAGAAATTAGACCTCTCCCCTGTTTGTGAGTCTGGAGTACCGATCGTTGCTTGTATGCCTGAGTTTATCATAGACGCAATGGCGCTAAACCCAAGGTTGGCTAAAATAGGATTTAATCCCAGCTCCTGCGTAGCATAATTTATTCCTATTGAGGTAACGCCCTGCAATAGACCCGTCGTAACACTTTGGAATATATCTCGAGGATTCCATCCCGAATCAATGCCTGTACCTATTGTTGAACTTATAGCTAATGAAGCCATGTAAGATAAACGGTTGTCTACGCCAAGAATCTCGCCGAGCTCAATTACGCCTAGTTTAGTAGCTTCTCTTATAAATGTAGGGGCTATATTTTCCATAAGCTCATCATATGTGAAATTCCTACCATTTATATCGAGCGCTCCATTTACTAAAGTTCCCGCCATCATAGCCGCAAGATGAGTTATGTTAGGATCAAGATCTGTCGCTCGGCCTAGTTCTTCAGCTGTTGCAATAGTGCCACGCGTAAGCGCTTCTTCAACAATATTCATACCCATATCGCCCGGGGTTAACGCTCCCATGATAGCGCCGGACAATAACGCACTACCTATACTTGCCAAAGATGGGTCGACACCCAAGCTTTTAAATAGAAAATCTGTACCTAGCTTAACCCCCGTTTCGATAACGGCTATGGCTAAATGGCTACCGATAGCTTCTCCGAATATTGGTGTAAAAATATTTCCAATACCTGTCGCGATATTAGAAACCACAGAGGAGAGCGTATTAAATACTCCCATCGTTGCCTGAAAAATACCATTCAGCGGTGCGAATAACTGTCCTACTGTTCCAAATATATCTGTTATCGCACTTCCTATAGCACCAAAGGCATTGCCGACAGCGTCAAAAATACCCGGCAGGATCTGCGCGCCTAAGGCCGCGCCTATTCCGCTTATAGCGGCCCAGGCAATATCCATAAGCGTACCTGTATGTACGACAAAAGAGATCGTTTGTATCACTATATTAATGCCGGCAAGCACGGCTCCTATGGGTGCCAATGGAGGTATCATCAAAAGGATGGCCGCAACTGGCGCGACTATCTTCTGGAAAAACTTGACGATCCCCTTCCAGAATTTTTCCCACCAGCCGCTGCCGCGTATATTTTTCTCCTGCGTTGCATTAAGGTGCTTGGCGGGATCCTGCGGCAACTCTTTCGAAAGAGAATATCCTCTCCACGTCTCCATGAATTCAGCTCTCGAGAGGGTCATCTCTTGGCCATTCGCACTCACTGTTGGGTCTGTATAAGTAATGGTGCCCTTCTGGTCATCTATGCTTGTCACCAGCACATAATGCTTGCCGTCTATATGGACGATGACATTATCCCGCAAGACCATATCCTTTAAATCGTCGTATGTAATCTTGTTGCTATATAAAGCGAGGGTATTTATTTGAGCGGCTTTGCGCATGGCGTACATCGATATCAAGAGATCGCCCGTTGTATCCTTTGTGATCACGCCCGTCAGGATATCTATCTTTATGGCGTCTTTGCCTATATCCTCGAAGGACCTTGCTATTCCTTCATTCTTCAGCATAGAGATAACCGTCTCAAAGGCGCTGTCCCCGAAGTGCAGGGATTGGCCGTTCAGCCACGAGAGGATGGAGTCGATATCGCTCTGGGTAAGGTTATTCTGGATGATATCGCCGGCTTCATCAGGTGTAAAACCTAAGGATAAAAGCATGGACTCTTTTTCTGTATCTGAGACAGATAAATATTGGGTAAAGAAACCTGTGATATCTGTTATTATGCTCTGTTTTCTCGCTTGTCTATCAGCGTATTCCGGCAGGTTCTCCAGATATTGAGTTATCTCAGTGGCTGTAAACGGCCTTAAGTTCGTCTTTGCCCTGTCAGTCCAATATAATAAATCGTCATCCCCCGGATCTCTCCCCAAAACCTTTCGATAATACTGGTAAATCAATGGGGTACTCTCTTTTTGAACAATGTCGGCAAGGATCTTATTGTAATCATTCGTGATAAGGTCCTGCATTGCAGTGCTGGCATCGGCCTCTATGCGGGCACGCGCCGCCACTACCTGATTGTCCAAATCTACATATGCATCCTGCGTCTGTTGAGCAAGTTTTGTTTCATAATCATCGATCTCGCTAAATGCCCTATCGAACTCTGACAGGTCATATATGTTGGGGTCGTATTTTGTCTTCTCTTGCTCCAGGCGCGCCCTTTCCGCATTAATCTGTATCTGGATATCGGCCGATTTTGAGGCGATATCGACCCGCGCATCGGCCTCCGCTTTGGCAAGTTTCTCTAAAGCCAACTCCTTCTGCAGAGTTATTTCAGTTAGGGCTTTCTGATAATTCTCTTCAAGTTTTTGCCGGGCGTCGACAAATTCAACCTTGATAACGTTCTTATTCTCGTCGTAGGTATAGATGACTTGCGTTATTCCGTTCTTATCCACTACCCTGGTGGCAAAACCCTGGTCGAAATAGGTTATCGACTGTCCTGCCGTCACTATCTCTACGGGAATATCATTGCCCTTATCATAGATCGTTATGACCTTCTGCGCATCGCTGAGCTTATCGGAAGGAATATCTTTTTTCAACGCTTCCAATTCGGTCGAATTGAAAAGCATGCTGCTTATACTGATCGTATCCTGCGGATCGTCGACATTCATGCCGCTGGCATTATAGGTTTTCGTAATGCCGTTTTCTGTAATCTTTATATAAGAAAGGTTATCGATATCCTGCGACTTTACTGAATTACGGGTATAGCTTATGGCTACACCGCTTGTACTCGTCAAGGCAAGTCGGGGAGTTTCCGAATTATTGTTTGTAGTTAAATTAGTTCTATACTGAATATACTTTCCTGCAGGTGAAGTGATCTGGGAACCGTTATTATCCGTCACCGGTTCTGACCACTCACTCCACGTGGGATCGGGCATAGACGTGTTGCCGGTCCTCGTCTGTATGGATATGTCGGTGCCTTGAGGTATAACTTCGTCCCAGCTGATCGAACCGAGCTGAGTGGCATCGATCTCTATAGGGTCAGAGATGAATGTCCCTGAGTCTTTATGAACACCGGAGAATTCGGTATCGGGTGTGCTAAAGGTATCGGTTGTCCAGCGCGCCACACCTTTGGATATATGTATCTCATCCACATATCCGTTAAGATAACTATAGCCACCGCTATCCTGATTGCGCCCTATCTCTAACGGCTGGGATATGGAAACCGTATCGGATAATGTATACGTCATCTGTTTTGTACCATTCAGGTAGGTAATAATGGAAGAACCTGTTTTAACGAATGCTATGTGGTTCCAATCACCTGGTGTAACCTGTCCGGCATTGGCCTGCAAAAAGAAATTGCCTCTTTTCGCACGTAAAGTTATTCCACCAGTTTCATCAACAATGACGCTCCAACAATTATCAGGACCTACTGAATCATCATATTGACCCAGAATTGTATAATAGATACCGGGATCGCGCGGAAGGTCTTTCAGATTAAGCCAGAAGTCGATGGTGTATGGGGTTGTTGTGTCAGCGACTACATCCCAGTCCCCTGAATCAGGTATGCTAACATAGCTTGTACCATAACCATCGCCGTATCCATCGAACTCCATGCTCGAGCCGCCGAATTCCGACTCCTCTGTGCTCAGTTTAGCGTTCCCATAGAACGTTACGGGGTGATTGTAGGTGGAGCTGTCTGACGTGTATGTTGAACCGTTAGAACCATTAGAATGAAGGATAAGCGTGGTATTCGGGTCTGTATAGGTTGCAAGCTCGAGGCGTTTCAGGCCGTCTAAGGGATCGGGATCGGTGAAGACGGTATCAATGAATGTGCCGTTTGCGTATAAACTGGTTATTATCTCTGTGTCGCTTATACCGTATTCGTATTCTGTTGTATTGCCGGCTGCGTCGGTCGTCGACTTTATGAAACTGCCGGGATAATATGAAGCGCTGGAGCCATCCTGATAGATGATCTCCCTTATCTCCCCATCTTCCACCTTATATGTCGTGCAATCCTTTATATAGGTAAAGCTCTGCGGGACGTTATTGGAATCGAAGACGATATCTTTTATGAAGGTTCCGTCGGTCTTTGTTATGTCGATGATCTGGCCTTGCGAATAACGTGTTGTATCAGTAATGCCCTTGATCTCTGTAAGCTCGGCGATTATAATGTCTTCATCAAAATATAGCCCTTTCTGCGTCTCATTTAATATATAGCATGGCATCTCCTCTTTTGCACCATCCAACTCCGTAGAATCGAATATCAGCCGGTCTAAATTTATAATATCATTCGGGTCATTAAGATTAACACCGTTATGGTCATAGTTTGAAACAACGGTATCCGTCGTAACCTTTAAAGAAGTGAGATTAGTAAGATCTTCTGGATTTCTTGTACCTCTTGTATAGGCGATATCTATTCCGTTCGTATCGGTCAGGGTAAGCTCAGAGGTTAACAATATGTCCGAAGTTGAAAGTGTAACCTTATATTGCAGATACTTCCCTGCGGGTGAAGTGATCTGGGAACCGTTATTATCCGTCACCGGTTCTGACCACTCACTCCACGTGGGATCGGGCATAGACGTGTTGCCGGTCCTCGTCTGTATGGATATGTCGGTGCCTTGAGGTATAACTTCGTCCCAGCTGATCGAACCGAGCTGAGTGGCATCGATCTCTATAGGGTCAGAGATGAATGTCCCTGAGTCTTTATGAACACCGGAGAATTCGGTATCGGGTGTGCTAAAGGTATCGGTTGTCCAGCGCGCCACACCTTTGGATATATGTATCTCATCCACATATCCGTTAAGATAACTATAGCCACCGCTATCCTGATTGCGCCCTATCTCTAACGGCTGGGATATGGAAACCGTATCGGATAATGTATACGTCATCTGTTTTGTACCATTCAGGTAGGTAATAATGGAAGAACCTGTTTTAACGAATGCTATGTGGTTCCAATCACCTGGTGTAACCTGTCCGGCATTGGCCTGCAAAAAGAAATTGCCTCTTTTCGCACGTAAAGTTATTCCACCAGTTTCATCAACAATGACGCTCCAACAATTATCAGGACCTACTGAATCATCATATTGACCCAGAATTGTATAATAGATACCGGGATCGCGCGGAAGGTCTTTCAGATTAAGCCAGAAGTCGATGGTGTATGGGGTTGTTGTGTCAGCGACTACATCCCAGTCCCCTGAATCAGGTATGCTAACATAGCTTGTACCATAACCATCGCCGTATCCATCGAACTCCATGCTCGAGCCGCCGAATTCCGACTCCTCTGTGCTCAGTTTAGCGTTCCCATAGAACGTTACGGGGTGATTGTAGGTGGAGCTGTCTGACGTGTATGTTGAACCGTTAGAACCATTAGAATGAAGGATAAGCGTGGTATTCGGGTCTGTATAGGTTGCAAGCTCGAGGCGTTTCAGGCCGTCTAAGGGATCGGGATCGGTGAAGACGGTATCAATGAATGTGCCGTTTGCGTATAAACTGGTTATTATCTCTGTGTCGCTTATACCGTATTCGTATTCTGTTGTATTGCCGGCTGCGTCGGTCGTCGACTTTATGAAACTGCCGGGATAATATGAAGCGCTGGAGCCATCCTGATAGATGATCTCCCTTATCTCCCCATCTTCCACCTTATATGTCGTGCAATCCTTTATATAGGTAAAGCTCTGCGGGACGTTATTGGAATCGAAGACGATATCTTTTATGAAGGTTCCGTCGGTCTTTGTTATGTCGATGATCTGGCCGGTCAGGGCATACCTTACTTTTGTGCCGGACGGGAAATAGACCTCCGCGTACCCTTCATTTTGGCCCACATATGTATATGAGTATTTTCGTCCTTTCGAATCTACTATATAAGAAAGCTTCTTATCTTTTGTGTAGGCCTGCGTATTCCCATCTTCATCATGGACCAGCGTCAGGCCGTTATCATAGGTATAGGTATATGTGTAGAGCATATCGTTATTCTGACATATCTCTGATCTAATAAGATTCTTCGAGGTTTCGTCATAGTAATATTTCGTTATCAATTTAGCGCCCGCCAACTCTTCGAGCTCTAAAAGGATGCCTTCAAGATACGTCCTTCTTTCCTGTCTTGAATTATCTACAATAACTATATTGTTGCCGTCATAAGACCAGTCATATATGGTGCCGTCTTCGAGCGTGACCTTACGGATCTTTCCATCGTTATAATCGGTAATATCGCCGAGTGCGTTAATAAGTTGTAGCAGCTCTCCGTCATCGTAGATGGCCATACTTCCGTCAGGATACGAAACGAGGGCATCGTTAAGCTCTCCCCCCTCTCTGAAGAACATATCATCCGCCCCATTTGACTTTCTTATCGTTGTCCCGTCGGATTTTTGGATCTCCTTTATCTGGCCGTTTTCATACACTATCTTAGTCGCATCATCAAGGCTTAAACTTTCGATATTCCCATATTCATCATATATGCGTTTTATGCCGTCGCGGATTATGGTCATCTCTTTTATGTTATCCAGGCCGCTAAGATCATAGCTGTAAAGAGTGGTATCAAAACTACCAGCACTACCATCGACATCGCTTGTTACGCTTGCCGGTAGGCCGTCGCTATAGCATATAATCTCACCATCGGGTTTGACTATTTCCGTTATTACACCATTTTCGTTGTAGGTGACGGTATTGAAATACGGGATGGTTGAAAAGTCATAGTCCGAATTAAGGCACCCCTCCACATCAAACATGTCACCAGGAAGCTCAAGAGAGAAATTGAAATCGCGCGCCCTCGAAACTTCTGTATATATAAACATCTTGGGATCCCCGGATTCATATGCGCCCGATATTATCGAACCAGGACTTATGGTACTGAGTTGAAACCAATTGGCACTATCTTCAGCGACCCATATCCCCTCAGGAGAACCAAAATCTATGATGAGATCGGCAAGATCATTTCCATTCGAATCTCCTATGGTCATCGAGCAGGGACTCAGATTGTGAGGATTGGACCAATTCCCGTTACCGTGGCACACCCATATGCCGTATTGCGACCCAAAGTCGATTATGGTGTCGCTTTTGTTATCACCATCCAGGTCGCCGATAGCAATGTATTCGGCGCTCAAGTTATGAAGTTGTGACCAGCTGCCATCGCTGTATGTTATCCAGATGCCAAACTCTGGACCGAAGTCGATGATAATTTCGTCTTTGCTGTCGCCGTTGACATCACCGACTACAATCGATTCAGGACTTACATTACTCACAGATCCCCAGCTTCCGTTACTATATGAGATCCATATACCGTATTGTGGTCCGAAGTCGATCACAATCTCATCCTTGCCGTCCCCGTCGAGATTGCCAACGGTTATGGATTCAGGGCTCAAGTTGTGGAGTTGCGACCAGCTGCCATCGCTGTATGTTATCCAGATGCCAAACTCTGGACCGAAGTCGATGATAATTTCGTCTTTGCCTTCTCCGTCGAGATTGCCAACGGTTATGGATTCAGGGCTCAAGTTGTGGAGTTGCGACCAACTGCCGTCGCTGTACCTTGCCCAGACTCCATACTGCGAACCGAAGTCGATAATTATCTCATCTTTTCCGTCACCGCCTATATCTCCGGTAACGATTGATTTTGGACTTAGATCATGCAGCTGTTCCCAATCCCCGCTACCATATTTTATCCAAATGCCATCCCGAAGGCCAAAATCAATGATGAAATCACTTTTGCCATCACCATCTAAATTACCGGTAACAATAGCCTCCTTGCCATTCCCTTCAAAATGGTCAACATATTCGTATTTAGTGACAAATCCGCTTGCATCCTTTTCCTCTTTTATCCTGCGGTTTTCTATCAATTTCTCACTGCCATCAGTATATACGATTTTACCGTTGACTAAATTACCGGAACCATCGAGTTGGTAATCACTGACTATGGTGCCGTCACAGAATTTAATAGAAGATATTCTTGACCCCTCAAAATAGAACCTGTTATTAGACGCATCTGCAATTTCATCTATTTCTACCTTATATTCGATCCCCGATTCCCCCTGTTCGACCAATGTGCCATATATATAAACAGTACCGTCTTCCTCTCTTACTTCAGAAAGGATGCCATTTTCATACTTGATCTTTTTACCAGTAGCAAATTCAACTCTTTTTATTTTTTTATCGGAACCGTAGTAACATATTTTTTCGACATCGGACAGGATCGTCACCATGGCACCATCGACAGGATCGATTTGGTCGTATAAATAGTTAACGACTAAGGTCACGATACCATCCGCATCCTTATATGTTACCCATTGCACACGTTCCTGATCGTCGTATTCGATGAGGGTCTTGTCCGGCTTGGTTATGTTAATAACTTTACCGACGGCTACAACCTCAATCGTGCCGTCATAATAGGCTATTTCCGCATTTAGCAAGTTATTATCTTCATCTACGAGATCCTGCCCCTGGAGTGCCCTAATGATAATATCACCCGAGGCATCTTTCTTCTCAATATAATCTATCTTACCGTCCTTGTAATGGATAACATCTCCTATGGCTGTCGTAACTGAGAGGATTGCTCCCTCTTCCTGAGGATCTGGAGACCCTCCCATTAAAACATAAGGCGCTGCTCCATAGGACTGCGGAGCCATGCCGCCTTTCGGCCCCTGTAGCTCTATGTCTAGAGAGTCGGGTTCCAACTCTGAGCCATCGGAAACGTGTTGTTCCGTTGTCAAGGATGCCTGTAGATTCATGCCATATTCCATGGCCTGCTGCTGGCTTATGATATCCTCATGTATGGCCTGTTGGCTTTGGAGATACTCTGGAGCAAAGGTCTGCGATTGGTCTGCGTTCAGCTTATCCATAGTGATATCGATTAGATCCCCTGCCCACACAAGTTGTTGCCACAAAAAGACAAATGCCATGACGCATGCGATTGTTTTAAAGACAGGACTCGTTCTGATCGGCCAGCTCATTGGATACCTCCGGTTTTAGACACCAGCATTTTAAATGGCTTTATCATGAAAATAAAAAGGCCCAAACTCATGTCTGGGCCCTGCCTGGATCTCATCTGTAAGCGGTAACTTTGCGCTTTCATTGTACACCGCCGTTTCGTTTAATATAACACGCCGTGAAAGAATCGTCAATATCCTCGCTTTACCATTAAAGTATACACTATGTTTTTTCTTTTGTCAAATCTTTTTTGATTTTTTATCAAATTTAGCTTGACACCGCTTCTCCCCGGTAGTATGCTGTCTCTATGGAAAATATCGTTCCTGACGACGATGGTGACCTGATAGAGAGGTGTATCGGCGGAGACGACGGGGCGTGGACGGCGTTCGCCGGGAAGTACTCCCCTCTCATAAGGCGGTCCGTAGAGATACGCGCGAAAAAGCGCGGGATCCGGTTATCTTCGGAAGAGGCCGAGGAGATACGCCAGGACGTCCTGACCGCTATCTGGCGGGAGAAGAAGCTCGCGGACGTGCGGGACAGGGATAAGATAGAGTGCTGGCTGGCGGTGGTCTCCGCGCGCGGGGCCATGGCATATGTGCGCACTAAACTTCGCCGCGAGTGCACGCAGGTTATCCCCTTTTCCGATGATGAGGTGATAGACGAGATCACCGGTTCGGCCCGTTCCTCCGGTAAGAGCCCCTGGCAGGAATTGGACCGGGACGAACTGAGGAAAAAGATCATGGGCGCGATAGGACGGCTCCCTCCCCGCGAGCGCCTGATGGTGCGGCTACATCTCCTATACGGGAAACGCTATGAAGATATATCCGGCATGCTACACCTCCCTATCGGGACTGTGGCAAGTTGTATAAAGAGGGCCAGGGAAAAATTGCAGGGGTCCCTTGAAGATTTTTTGCAATAATTTCCGGGATTTTGGCATCTATATAGGTGAGGGATAGGAAATGGGGTATGGGGTATAGGGTATAGGGAATAGGGAAAAATGAAAAAAAGAGAAAAATTGATAGGGATGCATACGCAGGATATGGAGCTGGCGAACTATCTGGCGGGCCGGTTTTCACATAAAGAGCGGGAAGCCGTGGAGAGGCACTTATCCTTATGCGACGAATGCCTTATGGACCTGGTTTCGGCGCATGAGGCGCTCACTGATCCGCGGGCTAAGAAAGAAAAGAAAGGAAGGCATATGAAGAAGCCGAATATATATCTTATACTTACCATCATCGCGTTCTGCCTGTCTTTCACTCTCCCCAGGTACTTTATACAACTTCTCGTAGCTACTCTTATTTTGGGTATAAAGTGGATAGCCGATTCCAAATCGACCAGGATGCTCGTTATGATATACGAGGCGTGGAAACGGGGCGGCGAGAAAGAGGCGTCGCGGATACTTGAAACGATAGAATCCGGGTCAAAAAAGAGGTTTTAGACGAAACCCACGTTTACCTAAACGTGGGCTATCAGAAGAAGTGGCTTAACCTTTCGCGAAGAAAGGACTCAAGACCGGCCGTTCGTGCAATCGCCCCCTTTTTCAAGGGTTTTCGGGACCGACCCTGAGAGGCCGCCGACCCGGGGCGACCTTCCGGCCCTCACTCACTTCGGAGAACCGCTCATCCTTCTCCCGGAAGGTTAAGTCGTTCTCTTCTTCTATAGTTAGTATAGCACAGCCGCAAAGAAATTCAATACCCCCCGGGCTCGCTTTTTTATTGTTAACCATCCCACTTATCACTCCCTGAAACTTTTTTAAAAAATATTGCAATAATTTTCCGGATTTTGGCATCTATATATATGGAGGGAGGTGATAAGGATGATGAATGAGGAATTGAAGCTTGCGGTATCCCGTATACACAAACTGGACGGAACGGGAGCCACCAAGGCCTTCTGCGACCTTTCGATACTGGATAGCTTCGTCGTAAAGGGGCTCAGGGTTGTTGAGGGAGAAAAGGGCCTTTTCGTCAGCATGCCACGGGAAGAGGGCAAGGACGGAAAGTGGTATAACACAGTCATCCCGCTAAAACGGGAGGTAAAGGACGAGATCGAAAAACTTGTCCTGGAAGCTTACGGAGGGTGATGTCGTGGGCCGCGAGAGGATGAAGCTGGGTAAGATCGGCGAGGAACTGGCGTTTAAAGAGCTCCAAAAGAGAGGATATCGGATCCTTGAAACGAACTTCCGCACCGTATTCGGCGAACTCGATATGATCGCAAAGATAGGCGACACGACCGTATTCGTCGAGATCAAGACCCGTGCCTCGTCCTCTCTCGGCCCTCCCCACCTCTCCGTGACGAGGTCGAAACAGCGCCATATCATCAAGAACGCACTCTCGTATCTGAAGGTCCGCGGCCTGGTCGATTCGGATTGGAGGATCGATGTGGTCTCTGTGAAGATGAACGAGGCGCGCGAAGTCGAATATATAGAGATAATCGAGAACGCGGTGGAGGAATATTAAAGGAGGATTTATGATCGCGAAGATCTATTCCGGGTGCGTTATGGGTGTGGACGCATACGAAGTGACCGTTGAGACCGATATCGGCGGAGGGTTGCCGGGTTTCAATATAGTGGGGCTGCCGGACATCGCCATAAAGGAGTCCCGCGACAGGATAAAGTCGGCCATAAAGAATTCGAATTTTTCATTCCCCGCGAAGAAGGTCACGATAAACCTGGCGCCGGCAGACATCAAGAAGGAGGGGTCGTCGTTCGACCTCCCTATAGCCCTTTCGATACTGGCGGCTGAAGGGGTGATAGATCCGGCCCAGGTCAGTACATACGTCTTCTGCGGCGAACTGTCACTCGACGGCCGGCTCAAGCCGATCAAAGGCGTCCTGCCGATCGCAATGGCATTAAAGAAGATGGGCAGGTCCGTCCTTGTGATACCGAGAGAAAATTCAAAGGAGGCGGCGACCGTAAAGGATATAGAGGTCTACCAGGCGGATACATTAAAGGAAGCTGTCGATTTCGTGAACAAGAAGGCGCCGCTCGAGAGGCAGAGGGCAGACCTCGAACATGTCTTCAAGAGGAACTCAAAATACAGGATAGATTTTAATGATGTGAAAGGACAGGAGCACGTAAAGCGCGGCCTCGAGGTCGCCGCCGCAGGAGGCCACAACGTCCTCCTTATAGGCCCTCCGGGTTCGGGCAAGAGCATGCTCGCAAAACGGCTTACGACGATACTCTCCGAGATGACACTCGAGGAAGGCCTCGAAACGTCGAAGATACACAGTATCGCGGGATTATTGTCGCCGAATAAAGGCCTCATAGGCACGCGCCCTTTCCGCTCACCGCACCACACGATATCCGATGCCGCTTTGGTAGGCGGCGGGACCAATCCGGTACCGGGCGAAATAAGCTTGGCGCATAACGGCGTCCTCTTCCTGGATGAGCTCCCGGAATTCAAACGGAACGTGCTCGAGGTCATGAGACAGCCGCTCGAGGAGGGGTCGATCACCATATCCCGCATATCGGCCACCCTCACCTACCCGTCGAAATTCATGCTCGTGGCGGCGATGAACCCATGCCCCTGCGGTTACTTCACAGACCCCAAGCGCGAATGTCACTGTACGCCGTTCCAGATACAGAAGTACCTCTCCAAGATATCGGGTCCCCTCCTGGACAGGATAGACATACACCTGGAGGTGCCGAGGCTAAAGCTGGAGCACCTCACCGAGAAACGGCGCGGAGAGCCGTCGGAAAAGATACGCGACCGTGTGGATGCCGCGCGCCTGGTACAGGGGTCGCGTTACAGGAACGACGGCATATACTTCAACGCCCACCTCGAGTCGAAAGAGCTTGAAAAGTACTGCGTGCTCGATAAAGAAGGCGAGGAATTGCTAAAGCTCGCCATACTGGAGCTGGGGATATCCGCGAGGGCTTACGATAAGATATTGAAGGTATCGCGCACCATAGCCGATCTGGACGGGAAAGAGATCATCGAGGCCCATCACATCTCAGAGGCGATCTCATACAGGAGCCTCGACAGGAACTTATGGGGATGACTTGATAAATCTACTTGCGGAGGGCTGAAACGATCGCTTGCGCATAAGCCATATTGGCTTCCGGACCGGGGTGTCTACCGCTATACTCTTCGTTTGCGACTTTATATCTTCTTATCGCATCAAGGCCATTAACCAAAGTAATATTATCATATCTAGCGATAACTTTTTTAAATCCCTCATCTAAAGAATCATTCGGCCCCAGGGGCATCCACAAAATAATAAATCTCATTTTGTAAGGTGCTATAATTTCGTTTATTGCACCGATGACGAAATCGTATAGTTCAAACGGAGAGATGTCAGGTCCTTTGTAATTCTTTTTAATAAACTCAGCGTAAAGCATGCGCGGGAAAAAGAGATGCTTGCCGCGAAGCATGCTGGGTGGATCTACGATCTGCATAATGTCGTCTTTCCTGGTTATGTAGGGACCTGCAAGGGGCGGCCCGTTATGGCCGGTGGGCAGGAAAGGGCTCAGGGATCTTTCAAACAACAAGTTTTCTGCCCCCAGCACTATTATGGCCGGTTTCAATCTGTCTAAAATGCCTCTCCGTTTTAATTCTTTCAATTGCAGTATAACATTAGCGTAGGAAGACGCGCATACTCCATAATTGTACGATGGCAAATGCAAACTATCAGCGGCTAAATAAGTAAATGTCTGCTCCGCCTCTACTTCATATCCGTAAACAAAAGAGCAACCGAGAGATAATATCCCGCCCTCTTCGATAATAGACCCGTCCGCGTGCCGGGGGATCCTGTAACCCAGTTTATGGGAATGGATAAAAAAGCTGCCGTCGGTCATGCTTGAGGAAAAGGAGGGGGACATTTCATATCCTGTCGTGCCATATTTAAAAGCCCCTTCAGGCCAATGTCTCACGTCCTCCGCATTCATATATTTAACTTTCAGATAACTATTTACCCCGGACATGACCAGGCCGATAACCAAAACACTTAATAGGATATTCAAAAAAATATTCGATCTTTTGATCTTTTCTATCATAGACATGCCTATGGATAAAAATTTATGCCGATGGCTTAAGGAGACGGGCCAGGATATAGAGAGACGCATATGTCATGCAGAGACACGCAAAGATATCACCGTATCTCATGTACGGGGTCCCGGCCCGCGAAAGGATGATCTCGCGCGTCCTGAAGCCGCTGACGAATATATTCCCGCCGGACTCGACGGTATCCGATATGCGCCCCTTCTGGTCTATGAAACAGGAGAGGCCTGTGTTCGCGGCGCGTATGACGTTCGTCCTGAACTCGACCGCCCTGAATACGGAACTCTGGGCATGCTGGAACGGCGCCGCCGTCTCTTTGTACCAGGCGTCATTTGTGATGTTCACCAGGAAGCCGGCGCCGCTTTTGATGAACTCCCGGCTTAAGGACGGGAATATATCCTCAAAACATATGAGCGCGGAGAACCTTACCTTCTTAAGCATCTTCCACCCGGAGCCGTTCCCCACGTCCCCCCTCTCGATAAAAAAGTCGAAGACCCTGTAGTCCCTGCCCGCGGTGCAGTCGCCTATAGGGACCGGCGCGAACTTTTCTACAAATGAGAAGATCTTCTTGAAAGGTATATATTCACCGAACGGCACCAGGTGTATCTTATCGTATCTCTCTACAGGCCGCCCCTCTTCGGAAAATAGGACGGCGCTGTTATAATAGCCGCCTCCCTCCTCCCTTACAGTGCCTACAAGGAGCGGGGTCCCGATATTTGACGCCAGGCCCCTGACCCTTTCTAATAGATCCCTTTCGGATTCCAAAAACCCAGGCACCGATGTCTCGGGCCAGACGATGAGGTCCGGCTTTTCTTTCGCGGCCTCTACCGTAAGAGACTCATACGTGCCGAGGATATCCTCCCTGAAATTCGAATCCCATTTACGGTCCTGGGGGATATTGCCCTGGACTATGGCGACCTTAAGCGGCTGGCCTGTGAATACGTTATTAAGGCGTATGTATCCGTACCGCAGAGTCAATAAGATGACGAGCGCCGCTATCATGAGCGGTTCGAAACGGTACTCCCTCCGCGCCAGGTCTTTGGCGACCATATATAACGCCGCATTGACCATAATGATGAGAAAGCTGACCCCGTATACGCCCGTGATATCGGCTATCTGTATAATGGGGAGATTAAAACTTTGCGAATGGCCAAGGAGCACCCATCCGAAACCGAATATACCCGCGGATCGTATCCATTCCAGGCCGACCCAGGCGGAGGGGGCAAAGAATAAAAGGGGGTATAGGGTATGGGGTATAGGGTATCGGAGAAGAAGGCCGAAGAGGCCGAAGTATAGCGCAAGATAAAGGACCGCGAAGATCATGCCGGGAAGGGTGACGTGGACAAGCCACCAGATCGTGCCAAAAAAGAAGAGGACGCCGGTGAGATAGGATAATAGAAATGCTTTAAGCGGGCCCTGTCCTTCTATGGCGAAGAAGAGAGGAATGAATGCAACCCACGCAAGTAACCACAGGTTAAAACCGGGGAAAGATAATATCAATAATACTGCCGATAAGCATGCCAACAATACCCTATACCCTATACCCGATACCCTTTTTCTCATTTCCCGCAGCACTTCTTATACTTCTTCCCGCTGCCGCACGGGCACGGGTCATTTCTTCCGACCTTCGGCGCTTCACGCTTATATGTGACCGCCGGCTCTTTCGGGAGCTGTCCCTCATAGGACGGTGCGCCGGACCCTGTCCGGTCCGGAGGCACATCCTGGAACTGCATCTTCTCCTCATGAAGAAGCTTTTGATGGGACATATCGAAGACGCCGGGCTCGCGATCTTCTTTTATCGCCTGTATCTTGAAGAGGTACTCGAGCGTCTCCTCCTTTATTCTGTCTATCATATCCATGAACATGGCGTACCCCTCATGCTGGTACTCTATGAGAGGGTCGCGCTGGCCGTACGCCCTGAGGCCTATGCCTTCCCTGAGGCTGTCCATCGCGTATAGGTGGTCCTTCCATCTGGAATCGACGACCTGCAGGAGGACCATCCTCTCCAGATATGACATCATCTCATTGCCAAGGGACTGCCGCTTCCTGTCGTAAACTTCCCTGAACTGCTTCAAAAGTTCTTCCCTGATATCGCCCCTGTTCATCTCGTCCAGCTTCACGCCTTTTATCTTCATGCCGAACCTGGACTCGAAATGCTGCAGGAGACCCTCGAAATCCCAGCTGTCGTAAGAGGCCTTCTCGTTAAGGTATGTATCGAGCAGGCCGTCCACCGTCTCTTCCATGATCTCGTAAATATACTCTTTCAGCTCGCCGCCGAATAGTATCTTCTTCCGCTCATCGTAGATGACCTCCCGCTGCCTGTTCATGACATTATCGTAATCAAGGAGGTGTTTCCTTATCTCGAAGTTATGCTGTTCCACCCTCTTCTGGGCGGTCGAGATGGCCTTTGTGATGAACGGGTGCTGTATATCCTGCCCCTCCTCCATGCCCAGCTTCTCCATTATGAGCTTTATCCGGTCTGAGCCGAATATCCTCATGAGGTCATCTTCCAGGGAGAGGTAGAACCTGCTGGAGCCGGGGTCCCCCTGCCGGCCGGACCGGCCGCGCAGCTGGTTATCTATACGGCGGGCCTCGTGGCGCTCGGTACCCACGATATGCAATCCGCCCATCGCGGCCACGCCTTCCCCTAGGACTATATCGGTCCCGCGGCCTGCCATATTGGTGGCGATGGTGACCGCATACTTCTGGCCGGCCTTGGCCACTATCTCCGCCTCCATCTCATGATACTTAGCGTTCAGGACGTGGTGCGGCACCCCCATGCGTTTTAGGAGGTTAGACAATTGTTCGGATTTTTCTATAGAGATGGTGCCGACCAGCGCCGGCCTCCCCGCCGCGTTGAGCTCCGCGATCTCCTTGCATACGGCATTGAACTTTTCCCGCTCGGTCTTGTAGATGATGTCCGGATGGTTCGTCCGTATGAGGGGCCTGTTGGTCGGGATGACTACGACCTCCAGCGAATATATCTTCTGGAATTCCGCCGCTTCGGTCTCTGCCGTGCCCGTCATACCGGCCAGTTTTTTATACATCCTGAAGTAGTTCTGGAAGGTGATCGTGGCGAGCGTCTGGTTCTCCCGCTCTATCTTCACGCCCTCTTTCGCTTCCACCGCCTGGTGGAGACCGTCCGACCAGCGCCTCCCCGGCATCAGCCGTCCCGTGAACTCGTCGACTATGACCACCTCATCGTCCTTTACGACATAGTCGACGTCGCGCTTGTAAAGGGCATGCGCCCGCACGGCCTGGCGTATGTGATGCTCCCATTCCGACTGCAGGTCATCGTAGAGGTTCTTGACCCCCAGCATCTCCTGGCACTTCATGACCCCTTCTTCCGTAAGGTTAACGGTATGGTTCTTCTCGTTCACCACATAGTCGATGCCCTTCTCGATGTCGAGCCCCTTGTATTTTGCCGCTATCTCTTCGCTGTCGGTGATCGTCTTGCCCCTGAGGCGCGGGACTATCTTATTTATGGTGTAATATTTATCGGTCGACTCTTCGGCGGGGCCGGATATGATGAGCGGCGTCCTCGACTCGTCGACAAGGATCGAATCTACCTCATCGACAATGGCGTAGTTCAGGGGCTTCTGGACCATATCCTCTTTTCTGACCACCATATTGTCGCGCAGGTAGTCGAAACCGAATTCGTTGTTCGTGCCGTATGTCACGTCGCACCCGTATGCCTCCTGCCGCGACTTCTGGTCCATGTCATGCTGGATTACGCCTATGGTAAGCCCCAGGAATTCATATATCGGTCCCATCCAGGCCCTGTCCCTTTTGGCGAGGTAATCATTGACCGTCACCACATGTACGCCTTCGCCGGTCAGGGCATTAAGATATACCGGCAGGGTGCCCACAAGCGTCTTCCCCTCTCCGGTGGCCATCTCAGCTATCTTGCCCTGATGCAGTACGATACCACCCATGAGCTGGACATCGAAGTGCCTCAGTTTTATGGTGCGCTTCGAGGCCTCCCGCACCACGGCGAACGCTTCGGGCAGGACACCCTCGAAGGTCCTGTTCCTGAGATCGCGGAGCTTCCTCTTCAGTCGCTCTTTTTCGTCGGGCGATGTGGAGCTCCTGAACAATTCCTCGAGCTCCCTTATCTGGTCGATGTGATCTTTCCTCTTCTCCGATATCCTCTGCCTGAACTCGTCGGTCTTGGCGCGCAGCTCTGAGTCGGAAAGCTTGGATATCTCCGGCTCGAAGGAATTGATGACGTCGACGGTAGGCCGGAGCGTCCTCACCATCCTCTCGTTCTGCGTCCCGATTATCTTTTTCAGTATGTAGTTGAGCATGAATTTTAACTTTGAGCTTTGGGCCGTGGGCTTTGGGCCGCGGGCTTTGGGCCCTGGGCCCTTTTCAGATACGCCTCTATAAGCTCGTCGAGCTTGCCCTCGAGCACCGCCGAGGCGTTCCCCGTCTCATAGTCGGTCCTGTGGTCTTTCACCATGGAATACGGGTGCAGGACATACGACCGTATCTGGCTTCCCCACGCGATCTCTTTCTTCGCGTCATATGCCTTCTCCAATTCTTTCGTCTTCCTGGAATGCTCCACTTCATAGAGTTTTGACGCCAGGAGCTTCAGAGCCATCGTCTTATTCTTGAACTGGGAACGCTCGTTCTGGCACTGCACTATTATCCCTGTGGGCACGTGCGTGATCCGCACCGCCGAATCTGTCTTATTTACGTGCTGTCCGCCCTTCCCTCCCGCGCGATAGGTATCTATCTTAAGGTCCGCCTCTTTTATATCCACTTTTATATCGTCCGCGATCTCGGGTATGACATCGACCGAGGCAAATGAAGTATGGCGGCGTTTATTGGAATCGAAAGGCGAGATCCTTACCAGGCGGTGGACACCTGATTCCGACTTCAGATAACCGTACGCGTAATCGCCGCTCACCAGGACCGTGACGCTCTTTATCCCCGCCTCTTCACCGACCAGCTGGTCGAGCCGGCTGATCACGTACCCCCTGCCCTCGGCCCAGAGCGTGTACATCCTGAGGAGCATGGCGGCCCAATCGCATGATTCGGTGCCGCCGGCGCCGGCGTTGATGCTGAGGATGGCGTTATTGCTGTCGCTCTCCCCGCCCAGCAGGCTCTTGAATTCTAGGCCGTCCAGTTCCTTTTTTAATCTTGCCAGGTCGGCATTGAAATGGCCGAGCGATTCGGTGTCCCCGGCTTCGGCTATGCCTACGATATCCTTTATGTCCTTCAGGCCGGCCTCTATCCTGCTGAACGGCTCGACCACCGCCTTGAGGCCCTTGAGCTCTCTTATTATCGTCTTTGAGCGCTCCTGGTCCTTCCAGAAGTCGGCCTTCGATATCTCGGCCTCGAGCGCCTTTATCCTTTCGACCTTTTGGCCGACATCAAAGATACCTCCGGAGGTCTTCCAGTTTCTCCTCGGCCGCTTTCATATCTTCACCCAGTTTCTCTATCATATTTTCCGGACCTTTCAACTAATGATTATAACAGCGTATTCACAACCCGTCAACGCCTTCGGACTTCAGCATCCTCCTCTTCGCTGATGTGCCGCGCGCGTATCCTCCTATGGATCCGTCCGACTTTATGACACGGTGGCAGGGTATGATATCCGTGTATCTATTCTTATTCAGGGCATTGCCAACTGCGCGGCATGCCTTCGGGCTCCCGGCCATCCGCGCGACCCACGCGTAAGAACGGACCTCCCCGCGCGGTATGCCGCTGACCGCTTCATATACCCGCCTTTCGAAGACGCTCAGGGAACTATCTTTTAAAATAGCCGACGATGTTACGCGCCGTCTTTTCATCTATCCCTCCTTCGGCCTTAAGCTCATCGAGCCCGGCCTCCCGTATCTTATCGACCGAACCGAACCGGTTGAGCAGGGAGCGCCTGCGCTTGGGCCCGACCCCCTTTATCCGGTCCAGCTCCGAACTTTCGACTTTTTTCGACAGCAGCTTCTTATGGTAAGCTATGGCGAACCTGTGCGCCTCGTCACGTATCCTCTGCACCAGGTGCATGGCCTTTGACTCCTTCGGCAGCACTATAGGATCTTTCTTATCGGGCGTGTAGATGCGCTCGAACTCTTTCGCTATCCCTATAACGGCAAGTCCGCCCAGGCCCATCCTGCCGAGCTCATCCGTTGCGACGCCGAGGTGGCCCTTTCCCCCGTCTATCACGACAAGGTCGGGCAGGCTTCTTTTCTCCTCCAGCATACGTCTGTACCTGCGCCGCACCAGCTCCCTCATCATGCTGTAATCGTCAACACCGGAGACGGTCTTTATCCTGAAGTGCCGGTACTCGCTCTTCCTGGGCCTCCCCTTATAAAAAGATATCATCGAGCCGACGGCCTCCCGGCCCATCGTATTGGATACGTCGAACGCCTCTATCACCTCTATCCTCTTATCCATCCCTATGACCCTGCCGAGCTCATCAAGCTCATCGCGCGTGGTGTAACTTACGCCATTCTCCCTGAAAGTGCTTAGCGCCTCTATCCTGTCCCTCAGGCGCGCCGCCTTCTCAAAGTCCTGTGATCCGGAGGCCTTCGCCATCTTTGCCGAAATGAAGGCCACCAGTTCCGAACTCTTCCCGTCCAGGAATAGTTCGAGCTCACGCACCACATCTTTGTAGTCAGCCTCTTCTACCTTGCCGGCGCACGGGCCCGGGCACTGTTTTAAATGGTAGTTCAGGCATACCCTTTTAGGCATAGCCCGGCAGGTCCGTAACGGAAATAGCCTGCGCAGGATCGAGACGGCCTCTCTCAGGAGCGTGGCGTCCGTATAAGGCCCGTAATAAAGGGCCCCGTCATCTTTCCTCTGGCGCGTTATCAGCAGGCGCGGGAACTTCTCGTTCACGGTCAGCTTCAGCATGGGATAGCTCTTCCCGTCCTTGAGCGCGACATTATATCTGGGAGAGAGCTGCTTTATGAGCCCATTCTCATATATCAGCGCCTCCGCCTCCGTAGCGGTGGGTATATAAGCTATATCCCTGATTTTTTCCACAAGCGCTTCGATCCGGCCGGCGAGCCGCCGGTTCTGATAGAAGTAGCTCGATGCGCGCTTGCGCAGGTTAAGCGCCTTGCCCACATAGAGGACGGCCCCGGCCTCATCCTTCATCAGGTAGACGCCGGGAGACGCCGGGAGATCTTTTATCTTCTCTTTGATATCCATCCGAGAAAGCCCTTCAACTCTTTTACGCCGAAGAGGAATGAGGCCAGGAAGAAGACGCCTGTACCTAGAAATATGGCGGCGAAAAGCGTCCTGGCATCAACGGCATGGGAAGACCTCAGTATGATCACAAGCGCCATCCCCATCGCGACGCTGGAGGCCAGCACCCTGACGAAAGAATCGGTTATGGCCCGGGTGCCCAGCGCGCCTATCCGCCTCTTCAGGATGATATAGAGGCACAGGAAATTGAATGTGGCCGATATGGAGGTCGCAAGGGCCACCCCGCCCAATTTCAGGGGCCACATGAGTATCAGGTTAAGGATGACGTTCAGGATGACGGAGGCGAACGCCGTCTTCACCGGGGTCATCGTATCGTGCATCGAATAGAAGCAGGAGACGAGCAGCTTTACGCCGCCGTATGCGCAGAGGCCGAAAGAATAGAAGAAGAGGGCATCCTGTGTGATGGCGGTAGAGTATGAGGTGAACTCCCCCCTTTCAAAAAGGATCCTTATGATAGGCGTCCCCAGTATGGCCAGGCCGAAACTTGCCGGTATCATGATGAAGAAGACGCTCCGGAGCGAGAACGAAAGCGTCTCTTTCATCCTGTCGATATCGCCGAGGGCGAACTCCTGGCTCATCCTGGGCAGGGCCGCCTGCGCCATGGCGAGGCCGAATATCGCAAGAGGGAACTGCACCAACCGGTTAGCGTAGTATAGAGCGGCCACTCCGCCTGTGCCCACTATCCAGGCAAGCGAGGCCACTATCGTATCTACAAAGATATTTATCTGATAGACTGCCGACCCCATGACGCGGGGAACCAGCAATATACCTATCTTCTTCACCGCCGGGTGGCTGAACCCGTCCCTGAAATTGACGGTCATCCCGTATTTAAGCATGGAAGGTATATTCAGGGCGAGCTGCAGGGCCCCTCCTGCCAGGACGCCTATGACGAGACCGAATACGCCTATCCTTGGGCAGAGCCATAGAGCCGAGGCGATCATGGCCATATTCATAACGGACGGCCCGAACGCCGGGCTCCAGAAGTGCTTCAGGGTATTGAGTACCCCCATCGCGTACGCGGTCAACCCTATGAGGACCAGGTAGGGAAATATGACCCTATTGAGGGTTATCGTCAGCTCCAGCGCCTCCGGTTCCCTCATAAATCCGGGCGCTATGAGGCGCACTATCAGAGGAGAGGCCAGGACACCGGCTGCGGTGATGGCTATAAGCACTACGCTCATTATATTGAAGAGGATGCGGGATATGCGCAGGAACTCCTCTTCTCCCCTTTGCGTGCGGTATTCCGTCAGCACCGGGACTATGGCAGAGTTGGTGGCGCCTTCGCCGACAAGGTCCCTTAGGCTGTTCGGGATCCTGAACGCCACGACGAACGCCTGTGCCGCCAGGCTCGTCCCGAAAAAATTGGCTATGACTATGTCCCTGATGAAGCCCAGCACCCTGCTTATTGCCGTAGCTATCCCTATCACACCTGTCGATCTCACAAGACCACGTTTGCTCATATATCAAAACCCTTGACAAAAATATCTATATTTGTTATAGTCATCTTCCGTATTTAGAAGATCGATGACGCTTATACATCCGAACAACGGAGGATAAATTGCCCAGAGAGAAGACCGCTTATAAAGAACTGCGAAAAGCCAGGGGGAAGCACTTTAAGAACGTCTCGACGATATCCGAGCTTCACACCCTTACCAAAAAATTCGAAAAACTCATCTCAGGAAAGAAGACGGATGAGGCGAAGGCAGCTATCAAGATGCTTGTATCGAAGATCAGCAGGGCCGCTTCCAAAGGCGTGATCCATAAGAACGCCGCATCCAGGAAGGTTTCCCGCCTTTCAAAGAGATTATCTTCGCTCGCCAAGGCATAACCGCATAATACCGAATTCAAGGATGAGCGCGGGGTCGAATTTCGTCCTCTTTACGTCCAGGTCCGCTTCCAGAAGTATCCCCATCTTTGACTCTATCGTCTTTATATCGAAGGCCTTTACCTGTTTAAGGAACTGTGCCGCATTTTTCCGGTTCACACCGGCCTCGTAGGCGAGAGAGGACCCGTCCAGCCCCCCGGCCTGAAGTAATTTCCCTTTCAAAAGACGCTTGAAATGCCAGGCGAGTATCCCTATTATCTCCTGCACCTTCTTCCCGCCGTTCATAAGGTCATACGATATCTCCAGGGCCCTGTCGGTATCGCTATCCCCTATGGCCTCGGCTATCTCGAACGCGGATGAGGCCATGCTCCTGCCTACCAGCTCTTCCACGTCCCCGGCGGTTATCTCGCTCCTCCGGCCGGTGTACAGGGACAACTTTTCCATCTCGCTGTCCAGCGACAGGAGGTCATTCCCCTTAAGCTCCTTCAGGATCTCGATCGCCTCCCTGTGCATCTCCTTGCCCAGGGAGGATGCGCGGCGTTTAAGCCATGAGAAAAGCTCTTCGTCCGTCAATTCATCGAACCTCATGACGGTGCCGAGGCCTTTCGCGGAAGGGAAGTCCTTCAGTATGGAGCCGCTGGCCGAATCGACCGCAAAGTACGCGGATCTCGACGGTTTCTTGAAATATTCTATCAGGCGGGACCTGTCCTCTTTCGGAAGATCGTCAAAACCCTTTATGACCAGGAGGCGTTTCGATGAAAAGAAAGGAAGGGTAGCTGCATATTCGATGATCGCTGCGGCGCCTGTCTCGCCGCCGTAAAATATCTTATAGTCCAGCGCTTCCGAAGGACCGGAGAAGAGCGAATCCTTCAACTTCTTCAGCGCGCGCTCTTTGAGATACTCCTCTTTCCCGATGAATAAAAAGACCGAAGAATTTGAGCTCACCATCCCTCAACGGTTCTCTCCACAATACGCCGCGCCAGATCTTTTGTCGCTTCGTTTATCGACGAATCCTCGCTCCTGGCGAGCGATCCGGACGTCCTGTACGTCGTCTCTCCGGAGAAGGCCTTCTCCTCCCACACGGTCTTCCCGTCCTTCGAGTCCGTAAGCTTCATGTTAACGGTCAGGACGATGCGGTACTCTTCAACGTTGTCATTGGCGTCATACCGCAGGGCCTCCCTCCTGAAGTCGAGGAGCTCTCCCTTCAGGATGATATCGGCGCCTTCGTCGTTCCTTATCTTAAGGTTCCCGTCCAGGAGGAACCTGTCTATCACGGCCTTGGTTATGTCCCGCTCCATCCCCGGCTTGTATCCGCGATACATCCTCACATCGCTCTGCTCATCCGTTATGCGTATGCTGTTCTTGAAATTCTCCACGTAGATAGTTTTAAACTCCGACGGGAGGAGCGACCTCGTGGTATAACCGCACCCGGATACAAACAACGCAAGGATGAAAGCTACGGTTAAAAAAGATCCCTTCAAAAGATCCATCATTTCTTCTCCGCTTTAAATTTAAGCAATGCCACCTTTGCCCTGGCCTCTTTGACGAAAGAGCTCTCCGGAAATTCATTTATGATCTCTTCGTAATATATGATAGCGCTCTTATACTTGTGCCGGGACTCGTAAAACTTTGCCGTCCGATATGACTTTTCGGCGGCCTTGTCCTTCAGGCGCTGGATCGTCTTTGATGCCTCTTTGGAAAGTTCGTCATCCTTGTTCGCCTCCGCGAACTCCTCGAACGCCTTTATGGCCTTATCGGTGGGCTCCGAGGCATATTCCGGGTTGAGGGAGGCCCTGTAGGCGCAATAGGCGGTCTCGTACTTTGCCCTGTCTGCAAATTTGGAGTTCTGGTACTCATCCACCACGCGCTGGAACGCATCTATCGCCTCGTCATAGCGGTCCGACTTCTTCAGCGCCTCTCCCATCCTGAACTGGGCCTCATCCGCAAGCTTCCCGTACGGGGCGTTATCCACCACCTTCCTGTAAATCTCAACGGCCCTGTCCAGCGAAGTCATGATATCGGTCCCCAGGAGTTTGGGGCTTGCCTTGGCCATATATATATTGGCTATATTGAACTCGCGGGCGATGATCTCATCCATGTTCTCGATGTGCGGGAAATTGTCTATCGCCTTCTGGTAATTCTGGAATGCTATATAGAACTTTCCCATGTTTTCGTAGCAAAGGCCGACGTAATACTGCGCCTTGGACGCGAATTCGGAATATTCATAATTTTTAGCGAGTTTGTCGAACTCCGTGGCCGCGCGCTCGTAGTCCTTGGCGTCATAGAAACTCATGGCCCACTCGAACTGCTCCTTTGGGCTGTCCTTTACTGCGTATTTAGGGTTTACGAATTTTTTGGTCTCGGGTGTCCATAGCCAATAGGCCTGCGAGACCCGGGCGCTGACGGCGCAGAGGAGGAAAGATGCTATCAATATAGATAATAATTTTCTCATATATCTATTAATGGATTTTCAGGATATCACAGGAGACCGGTTTTGTCAAGAAAACTGGGATTTGCATGTGAGAGGCGATGCCGACGCGGAGATTCAGGAGTTCTTGATGACGGCGCGGTTCACGAAATTCATTACGAGGTCTTTATCTTCCTTGGACATTTCCAGGAACTGGTTCCCCAGCTCGTACTCTGACGTCGTGGGAAGCTTCCTTATCCAGGCGACTTTAGATATCGCCTTTATGGGTTTGGTCGATGTAGGAAGCGTTATCTCTACGACTAAACGGCAGGCTAATGATATGAATTCGCTGGAATTAAAACGTACTCCTCCCTCGCTGATATCTTTTGTGAGGGAACCGAGGGAAGTCACTCCGATCTTCCGCAGATTTCTATATTGAAGCGGCAGATGAAACGTTACCCGTTTATTTTTTCTTCTCTCGTCTATGTTTTGATTTATCTTATCCACCTAAAAACTCCTCTGGCCCTTCCCCCCTCGCTTAATTATAATTTTACTGCACCAAATATATCACATAGTTATATGTTTGTCAAGGTAAAGTATAAAAAAGTTAGTTTTCTTCTCCGAAATGGCCTATTTTAAAGCCACCCTCGTTAATGATAGCCCGTATCGCTCCGCCCTGTTTTGTGATGTAACACCTTGATCCTAAATGTGTTAAAATATCTACGGTGCTATTCAGGCGCTCTTTGAATTTGACGCTGTTGCCGACACTGATGATCGCTACACCGGGAGAAACCGCTTTAAAAAAGATCCTGAAAATATTTTCGCTTCCCGGAAAACCTGCGTGGTGCGGGACCTTCAGAATATCGGAGCGGAGAAGATCGCCGTATGACACGAGATCCGATATCCCCTTCTCCGTGACATCGCCGCATAGGAGCACGCTCGAAGCGCCGTACACTATCTTCAGGACTATGGAATTATCGTTTGAGTCAAATACGGCTTTCTCTTTTTTCGGGTTGAGGACGAATATCCTGACGGGACCCGGGAGATCTATCTCGTCGCCGCTGCCGACGATAACGCGCGGTATGCGCTTCGCCTTTACGATCTCCGCGTACCGGAGATAGAGCCATTTGTCGCGCTCAGGCACGGCACCGTTGTCTATCACACAGCCGACTTTGAAATTTTGCATAAGATATATGATGCCTCCGAGATGGTCTTCGTGAAGATGGCTTACCACTATAGCGTCTATCCGGCGTATCTTCTTATTCCACAGGTACGGCGCTATCACCCGTTTCCCTATATCGAACTTCTCTTCCCCTCCCGATCCTCCGTCGACTAGGAACACCCCTCCGCGGGGCAGTTCTATCAATGTCGAGTCCCCCTGCCCTGCGTCGAAGAATGTCATCTCGAGGATCTCTTTTTGGCGCGGCAACAGATCTTTCCATACCATGACATTCAATATGACCAGGATAACGGCAAGGATATCTCTTCTGCGCACCGGTCTTCTGCCTGCGTTAATGACGGCCGGGGATAAAAATAGAACGATAAAGAACGCGTAATATACGATACAGAAATATGGCGTCGGGGCGGGGGTCCTGAAATACGCGAACGGCGCTTTGGCGAATACCCCATTTATAAAAAAGAGCGCCTTTTCCGTGATGCTCATGGCTGCCGAAAGATAAGCGGCCGGAAGGCCCGGGATGAGCCCAAACCCCAGAAAAACCATCGAGAGGGCAAATATGACAAAGACGAGCGGCACGATGACTATATTGGCGACCACGGCTATCGGAGATGTTATGTTGAAATAGAAAGAGACGACCGGCGCTATCGCTATCCATGCCGCTATCGAGATGACTACGGACCTTATTATGAACACCCTCGCCGAGTAAAACCGGGAGGCCCGGCGGGCCGGCCTGCCGGGCCGCATCAATACCCCTTCTATCTTCGGCGTTAACAATATTATCCCGGCCAGCGAAATAAAGGAGAGCTGAAAACTCGGGTCGAACAGCTCGTTCGGGTTAAATATCAATATCAGGACTGCCGCTATCGCGAGGGAGTTCAATATATCGGATTCCCGCTCGAATAAGTATCCCGCCGCAAATATGGAAAATGTGATCGCGGCCCTGGCCACCGGAGGCGCGCCGCCTGCGACAAACGAATAGAAGATGACGGCCCCCGTCGCCAGCGCAAGGTTAAGCCGTTTCGGTACTTTAAATATACTGAAGATGAATAAGAATATGCCCGCTACGAATCCCACGTTCTGTCCGCTCACCGCCAGGATGTGGACCGTACCCGTCTTTACGAAATCTTCCTCCGTCCTTTCGTCAAGGCCGCTCCTGTCTCCGACGATGAGCGCCTTGAGAAAACCGCTTTCCCGTCTTTCCAGCCGGGCATCAAGATATCCCTCTATCCACCTCCTTACCCTGTAAGCCAGACGCCTTACCGGGTCCATGGTATCTTCGCCGAGACGATGGGCAGCAGAAGATCTTTTGACTTTGAGGACCGAATATATCCTCTTATTCTTCAGATACTCCGAATAATCAAAAAGGCCGGGGTTCCTCAGGCCGGCAGGCGGAGATAAGATGCCTTCAAGGACCACCTCATCGCCGTAGCCGAAGCCCTTTTCATCTTTGTACATATCGACCTTCACCAGCCCGCTCGCCCTCTGAAAGCCGGATGCGCCTTTCAGGCCGTTCACCTCAAGCACAAATGAGGTCCTCCTGGTACTATAGAACGTGGTGCTGATCACAGGGTCATCGATGATAGTACCCCTGACCATGACGGTCCTCTCTTCCCGGGAATTGAAACGGGAGATATGGTCCACCGGGATGGCGTTGAACTTACCGTAGGAGATCACCCCTATTAACGCGACCGAGATGCAGAGAAACGCGCGAGAGATGATCTTCTGTTTAGAGAAGAGAAGGACAGGGATGAGGCAGAGAAGGCCGGCGGCTGAGGCCCAGGAGAACGGTATGGCCCACATACGGGCAAACGATATGCCGAGGATCAGCGATATCGCGATCGGCACGAACGGTCGTTTCACGGATATACCTTTCGGTGCGGCAGGGGGAGGCGGCTTCACTCGACGTATATTTCGTCGCTCATCTCTTCAAAAAGTCTTTCACCTATCCCCCTGACGTTCTTTATCTCCTCGGTCGACATGAAACGTCCCTCCGAAGACCTGTATTCTATTATGCGCTCCGCCAGCGTCTTGCCTACCCCGCTGAGGCGCATAAGGTCTTCCGGGCCGGCCTTATTTATGTCGATCCGCACGGCGGGATAAGGCACAGGCCCGTCCATCCGGCCCGGGGCCCGGGCGAGATCGGGTTCAAACCCTTTTATTGTTATATCTATAACGGGACCGGACCGCCGGGATCCGGCAAGCATGAAACCCAGGATGAGCAGGAACGAGAGGATGGTGACAATAAAAAGTTCGCGCTTTACGAGGTCGAACATATGGCAGGGGTCAGATAACTATATTGACCAATTTCTTCGGGATTACTATAAGATCTTTTATCTCTTTACCCTCTATCCACGAAAGGACCTTAGGGTCTTTCAACACCATCTCGCGGAGTTCTTCTTTTTGCATGTCCGGCGGGACGTCTATCTTGGATCTCAATTTGCCGTTCACCTGGATAACGACCGTCACCACTTTCGCCTCCATTGCGGAGGCGTCATAAGAGGGCCACTGCGCCCTGAATATACTCTCCTTTTTGCCGAGCGATCGCCATAATTCTTCGGCTATGTGCGGCACAAAAGGCGACAGAAGGATGACGACGGCCTCAACGGCTTCCCTGACTGCCCCTTCTCCGACGGCAGGACTTTTCTCCCCGGCACCCAGAGTATCGTATATTTCATTGACGAGCTCCATGACCGCGCTTATCGCGGTATTGAAGTGAAATCCCCCGTCCAGGTCTTCCGTCACTTTCTTTATCGTCTGATGCGTCTTCCTGCGCAGTTTCTCTTCCGGGCCGGGATTTTTGTTTTTCCTCCCGGCTCCAAACTCCAGGATCCCAACTCTCCCGACAAGCCGCCACACCCTGCCGAGGAACCTGTACGCGCCCTCAACGCCCCTGTCCGACCATTCCGCGTCCTTCTCCGGGGGCCCTATGAAGAGCGTGTAGAGACGGACCGTATCGGCGCCGTATTCCCCGATAAGGCCGTCGGGACTGACTACGTTGCCCTTCGACTTCGACATCTTTGCCCCGTCTTTTATGATCATGCCCTGGGTGAAGAGGTTCCTGAAGGGCTCATCGAAGTGCGCCGCCTTTATATCGTAAAAGAACTTCATTATGAAGCGCGAGTACAACAGATGCAGTATGGCATGTTCTATGCCGCCTATGTACTGGTCGACCGGGAGCCATTTATCGACCATAGCGGTGTCGAACGGCCTGTCGGAGGACCTCGGCGTTATATACCTGAGGTAGTACCAGCTCGAATCGACAAAGGTGTCCATCGTGTCGGTCTCCCTCGCAGCCGGCCCGCCGCACTCAGGGCATTTCGTATTTACAAAGCTTTTGGAAAATTTAAGAGGCGACTCTCCCGTCGGCCTGAACTCTACGTCTTCCGGCAGGAGGACCGGCAGGTCTTTCTCCGGGACGGGGACGGTCCCGCACTTTTCGCAATAGACGATCGGTATGGGGGCCCCCCAGTAACGCTGCCTCGATATGAGCCAATCGCGCAATTTATACTGTACCGCCCTCTTGCCGAACCCTTTCTTCTCAAAGTGGTCGGCTATCTTCCGTACGGCAGCCGTCGAGGGCAGGCCGTTGAACTCTCCGGAATTCGCCATGACCCCCTCGGCAACATATGCCTCTTTCATAACGGCCGGATCGAGGGGAGATCCCGGGTCATCGATGACGACGCGCACCGGAAGACCGTATTTTTTCGCGAATTCAAAATCCCTCTGGTCATGTGCCGGGACCGCCATGATGGCGCCCGTACCGTATTCCATCAGGATGTAATTTGCCACCCAGAGGGGCACCTTTTCACCGGTGACAGGGTTGATGACGTGCCGCCCGGTGAAGACGCCCTCCTTTTCGATATTTGCCTGGGCCCGGTCTATCTTGCTCTCGTTACGCATCTTCCGTATACTCTTGAGGATCCCCTCTTCGCCCTTTACCCCCTTTATAAGTTTCTCGACAAGGGGATGTTCCGGCGCCAGGGCCATGAATGTGGCCCCGTATATGGTGTCGACGCGCGTTGTAAAGCACTTCAGTATATCGCCCGAACCGTCGATCCTGAAATCTATCTCCACGCCTTCGCTCTTCCCGATCCAGTTGGCCTGCATCGTCTTTACGCGGTCCGGCCATTCGGTAAGTTTGCCAAGGTCCTTCAGGAGGCGTTCGGCATAGCGCGTAATGCGGAAGAACCACTGCTCCAGCTCTTTCTGGGCCACTTCCGTATCGCACCGTTCGCAGCCTCCGTTCACGACCTGCTCATTGGCAAGCACCGTCTTGCATGAAGGACACCAGTTGACGAACGCCTTCTTCTTGTACGCGAGCCCGTTCTCATATAATTTCACGAATATCCACTGCGTCCACCTGTAATATTCCGGCAGGCATGAGATGACCTCCCTGTCCCAGTCGTATTCGACGCCCCACTGGTTAAGCTGTCTTTTCATCGTCTTTATATTGTTCAGTGTCGACACCTTCGGATGCATGCCGCCTTTTATCGCCGCGTTCTCGGCGGGTAGCCCGAATGCGTCAAACCCCATAGGCGTGAGGACATTGAACCCGCGCATCATCTTGTAGCGGGCGACGACGTCGCCGATTATGTAGTTCCTGCCGTGCCCGACGTGGAGGGCCGCGGACGGATAAGGGAACATCATCAGGCAATAGTACTTGTTCTTAAAGTTATCCGTATCTGCTTTGAAGAGCCCCTCATCGCGCCAGAACTTCTGCCACTTCGGCTCTATCTTATCGAATGGGTATGTTTTTTCTTCGTTCATATTATCCCCTATTACCTGCTACCCTTTTTTACCAGCTTTCTCGCAGCTGCCAGATTTCGCATGTCATCCTTCTCCGACTCCTTCGGCGTCTCCATGATGAAGGCCGCATCTTTCAACGACGGATGATTTATGATCCGTCCAAGCGCCTCAAGCCCTATCTTCCCCTTGCCGATATCTTCGTGGCGATCGACGTGCGAGCCGAGCGGCGCCTTCGAATCGTTAAAGTGCACCACCTTTATAAGCTTGAGCCCTATCAGCCGGTCAAACTCATCAAGCGTCTCCTTCAGCCCGCGGGAGGTCTTTATGTCATAACCTGCCGCGAAGATGTGCGCCGTATCGAGACATACGCCTATATGCGTCAGGCGGTCGATGCCGTCCATTATACGGCGTATATGCTCCAACCGGTGCCCTATACACGAACCGGAACCTGCGGTCACCTCGAGCAATATGGTCGTCTTCGGGTCCGCTTCTTTGATTATATCGTTTACCGCTGAGGCAAACCTCTTTATGCCGCCGGCCTCGCCGCTGCCGACATGGCTTCCCAGATGGGTAACGAAATACTCCGCCCCCAGCGCGTCCGCCCTCTTTATGTCGTCTATATACGCCTTTATCGACCTGCCGTAAAGGCCTCCGTCGGGAGACGCCAGGTTTATTATATACGGGATGTGGACGACTACCGGCCGGATGTCATATTCCTCTTTAAGCTGCCTGAATTTGACCACGTCGCCCTGATCAAGCCTGGCGGCATCCCAGCCCCTGGGGTTACGGCTGAATATCTGCATGGTGTCACAGCCCAACAGGTGCGCCCGCTCGAGCGACTCGTATATCTTCCCGGCTATCGAAACATGTAGGCCTATGCGCATATGCTACTCTCCAGCGTGGTCCGCCTTCCTGTATCGGGTCAATCATAGAAGATAGCGTTCGGCGGACACATCCGCCGTACGCTATCTCCCTGAAACACACCACACAGGAAGGCGGATGGTGCTGGAGGAGAGAATTGAACTCTCAAGGTGTTACCACCATCGGTTTTTGAGACCGACGCGTATGCCAGTTCCGCCACTCCAGCGAAAAGTCGCAAAACATCCTCTTTTTTTAAAAGGAAGGGGAATATTAAGGGTTCTTATTAATAAATTTGTGGCCCGCCTTCCTGTATCGGGTTAATCATAGAAGATAGCGTTCGGCGGGCTCATCCGCCGAAGGATATCTACCCCGAAACACCCGATACACGAAGGCGGATGGTGGAGCCGACGAGAATCGAACTCGTGATTACACAATGCCATTGTGTCGTGATCCCGCTTCACTACGGCCCCTGAAATCGCATTAGATTATAACAACAGCCCCGGCAAAAGTCAACGCCGCCGATCTGCCGTGTTCCAGATGCCGGGATATTTCGTAAAGGACGCGACAAAGGCGCCGACCACCTTGGGGTCAAAATGGGTGGCTGAGCCGTCCCTTATCTCGGAAAAGGCGCTGTCCGGCGAATGTCTCTCATGATACGGCCTCTTTGTGGTGAGGGCGTCGAAGATATCGGCTACGGCTATGATCCTCCCCGCCAGGGATATCCCGTTACCTTTGAGCCCTGCCGGGTATCCCTTGCCGTCGAAACGCTCGTGGTGTTCCAGTATCCCCCTTATTATCTTGCCGGAATTATATATCCCCTCCACTATCTTGGCGCCGATCGCCGGGTGGCGGTGCATCTGGTCCTTTTCGTATCCGAGCAGCTTTGCCGGCTTGGAGAGGATGCTCTCTTTTATGCCTATCTTTCCCACGTCGTGCAGGAGGCTCGAGAGCCGCAGGTTCTCCAGCGCCTCTCCCTCTATACGCATCTCTTTGGCTATAGCGACGGCATACTCCATCACCCGTTCGGAGTGGCCGCTGGTGTATTTATCTTTGGCATCGATGGCCCTGGTCAGCGACGCGACCGTGCCTATAAAGGCCTCTTTCAGCTTTTCATAGAGACGCGCGTTTATGAGGGCGGCCGCAATATAACTGGAGAGGGCCAGGAGAAGCTTCTGGTCCTTCCCGGTGAAGAGATGGCCGGGCCTTTTTTTGTTGCTGACGATAAGCGCGCCGACTACCACGTCGTCCTTCTTCAGCGGGACCGCCAGGAAGGACTTAAGAGGGAGCCGCTCCCTGAAGAACGGCAGGTTCTTCTTCCTGAAGAGGGCGTTATTATGCACGTCGTTGACTATTATGGGGCTCGCCTTCTTAATGAGCTGGTTATTTATCACTTCCCAGCTCCCCAGTATCTTTATATTCGCCACCTCATCGCTGCTGAACCCTCTCGCCTTATGCAGCAGGAGATGGCCCGATTCGTCATCCACCAGGAATAATGACGCATGGTCCGACCTGAGGGCCTTCGCCGATTCTCTGAGGACGTGTTCGCTCACGGTCTCCAGGTCGAGCGATGAACTTATCGCCCTGCTCACCTCCAACAGTATATTAGCCGCTTCGTAGCTTTTACGCATATGTCTCCCGTGTGGTCATTCGGCCTCTCCTATCTTTATGACTATGAGCGTCATGTCGTCATGCTGCGTGGACCTGGGTTCGAATTTTCTCACATCCTTCTCGATGGCATTCAATACATCTTTCGGAGAAGAGAAACGTTTCGCCTCGATCACCGCCGCCAGCCGCTCGCTCCCGTACATATCGTGTTTGGCGTTCATGGCCTCGGTGATACCGTCGGTATACAATACCAGGAGATCTCCCTTCTTAAAACTTATCTCTCCGCCGGAGTATACGTTTTCCATAAGCCCGAGCGGCGCCCCTTCCGAGACATCGAGGAATTGCGTCTTTCCCGTTTCTCCCACATACGCTATCGGGAGATGGCCGCCGTTAGCGTACTTCAACTTCTTGCGGTCTATGTCGAATATGAGGTAGCACATGGTGACGAAGAGATTGGACGCCGACTCCTTCACCAATACCGAATTCAGGCTGGTCAGCACATCTTTGGGCTCGCTCTTCGTGACGGCAAAAAATTTGAACTTTCCCGTGACCATGGCCATGAACAGGCTTGCCGGGATACCTTTGCCCGATACGTCCCCTACCATGACCCCTATCTCCCTCTTACCGAAATCTACAAAATCGTACAGGTCTCCCCCTACCTTGCGGGCCGTGAACATGGAGGAGGCGATCTCTATGCCGTCGGCGGCAGGCACGGACTTGGGGAGAAAGCTCTCCTGGATCTTCTTGGCGATATCGAGCTCGTTCTCCAGGAGAAGCCGCTTCTTCCATTCATTGATGTATTTATAGATAGTGAGGAAGAGGTAAAGGAGCGCCATCAAAAGTATGGGGTAGAATATGTCTATCCACAGGCCTGACAGGTCGAATACCAGCATCCCGGCGAAGATCAGGGTAAGTATCGTGGCGGCCAGGACGATAAGGCCCTTCACCGGTTTCGTCCTCAGGGTGACGGCGGTTATAAGGAGGCCGAGGAAGACCAGGACCGCGACATTGCCTTCCCTGGAAAGGCGCGTGATGAAACGCCTGCTGATAAGCGAATTGAATACCTCGGCGTGAATGCCCACCCCGGGGTAGAGCGTCTCGAACGGGTTGGGGTGCAGGTCCACCGTCCCCGCCGCAGTCAACCCGACAACGCAAAGTTTGTCCTTGAAGACGCCCAGGTCCAGTATGGGCTTCTGGCCCGTAATGCCTGCCAGATACGATTGCAGCACGTCGACATATGAATAGTGTTTGTATACCTTCCCCCATCTTCCGGAGAAGTTTATTATCATGTTCGAGCGGTCGTCGAGCGGTATCTTCATCTCCGGCCCGCAGAGTATATATTTACCGGGGAGTATCTTTATATCTTTTTGCTGTATGCCGAGGTAATCACATCCTGCCAGGAATGATATGTAGGGATAAAAACCGTTCTTGTACTTGACGTAGAGCGGTATCCTCCTGAACTTACCGTCTATGTCAGGCGCTATATTTATCTGCCCTTCGCCGCGCACATGCACCCTCAGGTTCTCCAACGTCTTGGCGGTATACCCTGAGGCCGAAAAGATATCACCGGCCTTCTTCGTATCGATATCGAGGACCAGGGGGAGATAGACGTTCCCGGCCTCTCTCATGGCGTCGGCCAGTTCTTTGTCGTTTTCGTGGGGCTCGCTGAAGAAGATATCGAATATCACCGATTTCGCGCCGGCAGACGATAGCGCCTTGATGAGGAGGGCATGGTAACTGCGGTCAAAAGGAAAACGGCCGATCTTTGCGATCGTGTCTTCGCCTATATCCACCATCACCACCTTATCGGTGGTGGATACACCGGGCCTTAATAAAAATCTGAAATCGAGCGTTTCGAGCTCATAGTTGTCGAGGAGACGCAGGTAGGAGATGAGGATCACCGTGGCCGCTATAAGCGGGAGAATGACCAGGTAGAAGATCAGCTTGGAACGACGGGAGGAGGCCATCGCGGAAGAGGCGCTTAACCGTTACTTCCCCTTCATCAGGAGTTTCCACGGATGCTTCTTGATGTCCTCGCTGAACTCTTTGAAATTGACCGAGGTCTGCTCGAGATTTACCGCGATACTGTCTATCCTGGAACGGTTATCCGCGACCACCCCGGTGACGTTTTCGGCAAGCTTCTTGACCTCGACGAGCGTCTTGTCCAGGTTCTCGGCGATAACATCCGCCTTCTTCATCAGTTTTCTCATCTCGACCGGGTCCTCGCTCGCCAGTATAGCCCCGGGGCCCGCGAACGGCTTGTCGGCGGAACCGGGCGTCAGGCCTATATAGGCGTCCCCTATGAAACCGGACGTGGAGATGAACGCCAGAGAGTCCTCGTGGAGTTTCGCCTTGCTGTCGATCGCGAGCACCAGCTCCACTTTCGTATCGGGGGCGTAGTTGAACTTTATCTTCTCCACCCTGCCGACCTCTATGCCGGAAAGTTTGACTATGGAATCCAGTTTTACACCTTCGGCATAATTAAAATACGTGGTGACCCTGTACGGCTTCCCGCCGAAGTCGGTCGTCTTCACCCAGAAGACCACCGCCGCCGCCACTGCTATCGTCACGACAAGACCGGTCTTCACTTCATTGTTTATTATCTTCATGCGTGATCTCCCTTTCATTGGTTCATGCGCTGACCGAGCAGGTGCTCGAGATAATCGTCTTTCTGCTGGAAAAATTTTATAGGCCCGTCGGGGCTTCCGGAAACGAACTGTTGGACCATGCTGTTCTTGCTCTTCCTGATCTCGTCCGGGGTCCCCACCTCGAGGACCTTCCCCTCGTACAGCATAGCGACCCTGTCGGCTATGGAGAAGACGCTCTTCATGTCATGCGTCACGACGATGCTCGTTATGGACAGCTTCTGGGAAAGGTCGAGTATCAATTTATCTATGACCCCCGCCACGATCGGGTCGAGCCCTGCCGTCGGCTCGTCATAAAAGACGATCTCCGGGTCCATGACTATAGCGCGCGCCAACCCCACCCTTTTCCGCATTCCGCCCGACAGCTGGCTGGGCATCAGGTCCTCGAATCCCCTTAAACCGACGAGCTCCAGCTTCATCTTGACGACGATGTCTATGACGTTCTTATCGAGCCTGGTGTGCTCCCTCAGGGGAAGGCTCACATTATCGCCGACGGTCATGGAGTCGAAGAGCGCCGAGGACTGGAAGCTCATACCTATGCGCTTTTTCAGCTTATCCATCTCGTCTTCGGAAACGGCCGTTATATCCTTTCCGAGGAGATTTATCTTTCCCGAGTCGGGCTTCAGGGCCCCTATGAGATGGCGCAGGAAGGTGCTCTTGCCGCATCCCGAACCGCCCATGATGACGAATGTCTCGCCCTTATATATCTCGAGGGAGAGGCCGTCCAGGATAGTCCGTTCGCCGAACTTCTTCACCACATTATCTGATCTTATGACAACTTCCCGTTCCATAACACCCCGGCTCATTTATTCATAAAGTAAAAAAGGCCTGTCAATACACAATCGAAGAGTATTATCAGGATGAAGCTCGTGACGACGCTTAAAGTGGTCGCCTTGCCGACGCCTTCGGCGCCGCCCTTGGTGTTCAACCCCATGTAGCAGCCTATCATAGATATGGTCACCCCGAAGACGACGCTCTTTATGAGCCCCGTCCAGACGTCTTTCCACGCCATGAACTGGAACGAGAACGTGAGATACCTGTACGGATCGAGACGGAGGTTAAAGACGCCTACCAGGAAACCGCCGAAGATGCCTGTCATGTCCGCGAGGACCGTAAGGCACGGGAGCATCACTATAAGCGCGAGGAACCTGGGGACGACCAGGAACCTTATGGGATTGAGCGCCATGGTGTCGAGCGCCTCTATCTGCTCGGTGACTTTCATCGTGCCGAGCTCAGCCGCGATCGCGGCGCCGACCCTTCCGGCCACGACCAATGCCGTAAGGACGGGCCCCAGCTCACGCGCCATGCCGACGCTCACCATGGGGGCAACGAATATATTGGCGCCGAACCTGGTCAGCTGATAAGCGCTCTGCATGGCTATGACTATGCCGGTAAAGAACGAGACGAAGAAGGCTATGATGAACGAATCGACCCCTGCAAATACCATCTGGCTGAATATGCCTTCGCGCTTGGTGAATTTCTTTCTGAACGGCCCGACAATGATCCAGTACAGCGTCTCGAAGAGCAGCTTAAGCACCTCCCGCGACTGCCTCACCACTCCCAGGATCGTCTTCCCTATCCGTTCAAAAAAATCCATCGCTCCCCCGTTTATTCAGGCAGGCCTGTCAGACAAAATTCGAGACGGCTTCGTTCTCGTCGGCCTTTATATCGAAAAGTTTGTCGAGCTTGGTTATCTCGAAAAGGCTCTTTACTTTGGAGGAGAGGTTGGAGAGGCGTATCTTGCCTCCGTACGCCCTCATGTTCTTCAGTATCTCCACCAGAGTGGCAAGGCCGGATGAATCGACGTATGTCACCTTGGAAAAATTGACCACGATCTTGAGCTCTTTCTTGGCTATCAATTTATCGAATGTCTTCTTGATATCCGGCGAGGTATTTATGTCAACTTCACCGGTCACCTGGCAGACCGTCATCCCGTTCTTGCTCTCCACCTTTATCGGCATATCTCAATCTCCTTCCGTTCTTATCCCCGGTCCGTGCTCACAGGTATTTTACCATCTTTATCTTGTTCCCGGTATCGTTATATTCCACCAGATCCATAAGTTTCTTTATGAGGAATACCCCCCTGCCGGAGTTCTTCATTATATTGTCGTCCGCCGTAGGGTCGGCGACATCGCCATGGATAAAACCGCCGCCTTCGTCCTCCACCTCTACGCTGAGTTTGTCGTCTTTGATCCAGTACGCCACCCGCACGAAACGGCTCTTGTCGCTCCTGTTCCCGTGTACGATGGCATTCCTGACGGCCTCCTCGACGCATAACCTGATATCGAAGAGGGTATCGCCGTCGACATCCAGCGACGAAAGGGCCTTCAGGACCTTAGAAGATGCCTTTCGTATATACTCTAAGCTGCTCGGTAGTTTGAGAACTGTTTTTCGCGTTCTATTCTTTAAAAACACCGATTGACCTAAATTTATCATACCTCATATCCAAAAGCTTCTCTTTAGATATATGCCCCAGGACCGCGAGATCCTTTTTTATAGTGGATTTTATATTATCCGCCGTCTCCTGTGGGCCCCTGTGGGCGCCGCCGAGCGGTTCTTTTATTATACCATCAATGATCTTCATTTCAAGCAAATCCTTGGCCGTAAGTTTAAGAGACGCGGCAGCTTCCGGGGATTTCGAACGCTCTTTCCATAATATCGCGGCGCACCCTTCCGGGGATATGACAGAATAATAAGCGTTCTCCAGCACATAGACCTTATCCCCTATGCCTATGCCGAGGGCTCCCCCCGAGCCGCCTTCTCCTATCACGAAGACCACGACAGGCGTCTTAAGCGTCGTCATCTCCCTGAGGTTATAGGCGATGGCCTCGGCCTGCCCCCTCTCTTCCGCGCCGATCCCCGGGTATGCCCCGGGCGTATCTATGAAGACGACTACGGGCAGCGAAAACTTCTCGGCTATATTCATCACCCTCATGGCCTTGCGGTAGCCTTCGGGATTTGCGCATCCGAAATTCCTCTCAAGGTTCTCCTTGGTGTCCCTGCCCTTCTGGTGGCCTATGACCACGACCTTTTCGCCGTCAACCCTGGCCAGGCCGCATACGATCGCTTTGTCGTCGGCGAAATGCCTGTCACCGTGGATCTCCATGAAGTCCGTCATCATCATCTCGATGTAGTCCAGTGTATACGGCCTCTTCGGGTGGCGCGCCAGCTGGACCCTCTGCCACGGGGTCAGGTTATCGTATATATCTTTTTTGATAGAGGCGAGCTTCTCTTCGAGCCGCTTCACCTCGCCGGTTATATCCAGGTCCTCGCGCGCGGTAAATCCCTTGAGCTCATCGATCTTACGCTCCAGCTCTACGATCGGCTTTTCGAAGTCAAGTCCCGGCATAGCCATCTAAAGACGCACCCTGCCTTTCATATCATCAGTCAATGATCAATACTTCAGTACCCGCAGGCACTATGGTGTAGAGCTCCTCGACATCGGAGTTCTTCAGCCTTACGCATCCGGCCGTAACCTGTTTTCCTATCGATTGGGGCTCCGTGGTCCCGTGTATCCCGTATCCGGGCTTGGAGATCCCAAGCCACCTTGAACCGAGTATGTTCTTGGGGTCATCTGCCGGTATCACCGCGCCCGTCGTGTACCACGTGGGTGAAACGATCTTATTTGTTATGGTGAAAGTGCCGGTGGGGGTGGAAAAATCCTTTCCCGTCGAAACACCGTATGTCTTCATCACGTTGCCGTCGGCCTTAAGTGTGAGTATGTTCTGGGACTTATCCACGACGATACTGAATTTCAACTTTGTCACCTTCAGCCTCTTCCCTATCCTGATCGTATTGTCCCGGATACCGTTCGATGTGGCAATGAGCTCGACCGTAGTGCCGAATCTCCTGGCGAGCTTCGTCAGCGTGTCGCCTTTCTGGACTTCATACAGGAAAGAATCTTCGGTGACGAGCGGCGAGAAGAGTATCCTGATATTCAGGTTATCGAGCGATTCCTGTACCTTCGTTATATTGCCCGAATTTGGGAACTTCTCCATTATCTTCTGATATAGCTCTTTCGCCTTTAAGGTGTCGCGCCGCGACTCGTAGATAGCCGCCTCTTCGAAAAGGGCCGACTCCGCTTCTTTAGAATCGGGGTTCCTGGATACGATCTCTTCGAGCCTGGCTATAGCGCTATCGGTATCGGACTGTGTCGCTACGGCCTTTGCGGGTCCCGGCGACTCCCCGGTCACCGGCACGATGGCGGCCGGCTTATCCCGGCGGGCGCATGAGGCGATACGCAGCGACAAAAATAAGACGACGATCGTCACGATGACGACGCCGCCTATGACCATCATCTTTTTTGGCATATCCATATTCCTCTATTTATACAGAAGGAGGGAGACGAAGACACCGAGAAACATGCCTGCCCACACCTCTACCGGAGTGTGGCCTATGAACTCTTTCAGTTTCGTCTCGTCCATACGTTTTTTCCAGTAAATATCATCGAGCATCTTATTCAGTATCTCGGCCTGCCTGCCGGCCGAGTGCCTCACCCCCTGGGCGTCGAACAGGACGACTATGGCAAATGTCAGGGCAATGGCAAAGATCGCGGAATCGAAACCGTAGGTGGTTCCGATAGATGTCGCAAGCGCCGAAGCGCCCGCCGCATGCGCGCTGGGCATACCGCCTGTCCCTACGAACCAGCGGAAATTGAACTTCTTTTCCCTGATTATGCCGAGGACGACCTTGATGCACTGGGCGGTTATCCAGGCCACAACGCATGTCCAGAAGACATAATTCCTGCCGATCTCTACCATGTCTATCATATATGGATATTATGTTATTTAGTTAAATATTATAATATAGACGGTATTATATTACAAGGGGATATTAATAAACGGTTCCGGATCGGAGATCCTTCACGGGAATACCGGTAGGAGCGGCGGCGGTTATCCTCTTATAAGGGAGAGCGTCTCGGCGCGCGTCTTCTCGTTCTTCCTGAAGATGCCCCGCACGGCGCTGGTCACCGTCAGGACGCCGGGTTTCTTCACCCCGCGCATGCTCATGCACAGGTGCTCCGCCTCTATCACCACAAAGACCCCTTTGGGTTTCAATTTACGCATTATCGTCTCGGCGATATCGGTCGTAAGCCGTTCCTGGACCTGCAGCCGTTTTGAAAATATGTCCACGACCCTCGCCAATTTGCTCAATCCGGTGACCCTGTTATCTTTCGGTATATACGCTACGTGGGCCCGGCCGAAGAACGGGAGGAGGTGGTGTTCACAGATGGAATAGAGCGGTATATCTTTCAAAAGTATTATCTCGTCATGGTCTTTTTCGAATACTACCTCCAATTCCTTCTCCGGATCGGCGCCGGAGCCGCCCAGTATCTCTTCGTACATCTCGGCAACCCTCGCCGGGGTATTCCTGATATCGGGCCTCTTCGGATCCTCTCCCACCGCTATGAGTATCTCCCTCACCGCCTTCTCTATACGCTTTTTATCCATCATATCCCTCATTTCCCTATGCAGAACTGTTCGAATATCCTGTCGAGCACTTCGTCCGAAACCGATGAACCGACGATGAGCCCGGTACTGAAGACCGCTTCTTTAAGGTCGATGGCAACGAGCTCCGGACCCTGGCGAGCGCGCAGCCCTTTACATACAGATAACATACGGTCGAGCGCCTTGTCAAGCAACTCTTTATGCCGGGCATTGGTCACCATGGCCCCTTCGCCCTGCACAAACCCTCCGTGCCAGACCGCCTCCGCTATTAGGCCTTCGAGCTCCTTGATATTCTTCCTCTTCTCTACGGATATCTCTATTGTCCTGTCACCTTTGAAGAGGCGGCTTATGCGCGAGGCGCTTATCTTCCTCGCGAGGTCCGTCTTATTTATTACGACTATCTTCTTTTTGCCGCCCAGCGCGCATATGACATCCATATCCTTCCCGTCTATCCTGCCGGAACCGTCGAGGACAAGAAGCGCGATATCGGCCGCTTCCATATACCTCCTGCTCCGCCTGACCCCCTCCCTCTCAGCCGCATCCCCCGTCTCGGTGATCCCGGCGGTATCGGCCAACCGTATGGGGATGCCCTTCAGGTTTATCATCTCTTCAACGGCATCCCTGGTGGTGCCCGGCTCAGGCGTCACTATGACGCGGTCGCGCTTCAGGAGAAGGTTCATCAGGCTCGATTTCCCGACATTCGGCTTCCCGCATATGACCGCCAGGACGCCCTCGCGCAGTATCGCCCCTTCGTCGAAAGTGGCCGATAGCTCTTTCAGCTCCCTGACTATCCCCTCCGCCTTCTTTATGAGGCCGCCCTCGCGGGCTATCCGGGCCTCTTCATCCGGAAAATCTATCGAAACCTCTATGTGCGAAGCTACATCTACCATGGCATCCCGTATCCCGTTCACCCTCTCGGAAAGGCCCCCTTCGAGTTGGCCCATAGCTGCCCTGACCGAACGTTCGGTCTTTGCCCTTATCACATCGAGGACCGCCTCTGCCTGGACCAGGTCTATCCTCCCGTTCATGAAGGCCCTTTTGGTAAATTCGCCCGGTTGGGCGACCCTCGCGCCGCATCGGACCGTGAGCTCAAGGACATTCTTGGCCGCCTGTATCCCGCCGTGGCAGTTTATCTCTACGACATCTTCTTTCGTATAACTCTTCGGCGCGCGCATAACGGTCAGGAGGACTTCGTCGACGATCTTGCTCTTGCGATTTTTCGTAGCTGTGGACCGTGGACCATGGACTGTGGCCCCTACGACATGCCCATAATGCACCGTGTACGTCCGGAAAGCTGAAGGCCTCTTCCCGTCTTTCGGAACGAATATCTTACCGGCGATCTTAAGCGCGGCCGGGCCGCTTAGGCGCACGATCGCTATGCCGCCTTCGCCTATCGGCGTAGATATGGCCGCGATCGTATCGTCCATACTACCTGGGCGCATAATGCTTCCCCTCCGCCGGGGCCGAAGGCTGCGCGATGAGCAATTCCCTTGCCTCTCCGACCACGAATAATGAGCCGGTGACGAGGATGAGGCTCTCTTTCTTTGCCCTCAGCCGCGCCTCCCGCAACGCATCCCTTACGTTACCGGTCAGTAAGATATCTCTTCTTCCCGGCGCCCTCATGTTCCTCTCCGAATCCATGATCCCTTTCATGACGGAAGGATCGAGCGCGCGTTCCGTAACTTTTGACTTCGTCAGTATCACCAGGCCGCTTAAAGGCAGAAGTTCCTCCAGTATGCCCCTTATGTCCTTGTCCTTACAGACCCCCAATACCAGGATGAGCTCGCCGTATGTAAATATCTTCTTCACCGCCCGGGCCAGGGCATGAGCGCTGGCCCGGTTCTGCGCGCCGTCGAGGACTATGAACGGGGAGCGGCCGGCTATCTCGAACCGCCCCTCCCACCTGGCCGTCCTGACACCGTCTATGACCGCCTCTCCGGCCACCGATATGCCGCGCAGCTTCAGCGCCTCTATGACCCCTATGGCAACCGCGGCGTTCACAACCTGGTGAGGACCGAGAAGGGATGATTCAAGACCCGGATATTCGTTGAATAAACCGCTTACATCGAACCGCTGCTTCTCGTGATCTGTCTCCCGTTCGCGGAATGTCAGGTCCCTCCCTGCCAGGAAAAGTTTTGCCCTCTTCTCCCGGCATACTTCATCGATCACCTTGAGCGCCTCGGGCTCCTGCGGGCCGGAGACACAGAGCGAGCCGTCCTTTATGATACCCGCCTTTTCAAATGCTATCTCCCTCAACGTGCTGCCCAGCTTCTGCGTATGCTCGTAACTTATGGGTGTGATAGCAAGGACGAGCGGTTCGATGATATTGGTCGCGTCCAGCCGCCCGCCGAGGCCGGTCTCATAAACGGCGATATCGGCCTTCTTCTCCTTGAAATAGATATACGCGAGCATCGTATATACCTCGAAGAAGGAAGGTATGTCATCGCCCATCTTATCGACGGCGGCCTTTATGACGCCCAGTATCCCGGCGACGTCTCCTTCGCTTATCAGTTCGTCGTTCACTCTTATGCGTTCCCTGAAAGATACAAGGTGGGGAGACGTGTAAAGGCCTGCCTTGAAACCGTGGGCTTTAAGTATGGAGTGGATGAACGCCGCGGTGGAGCCCTTGCCCTTGGTGCCGGCGATATGGATCGCTTTCGTCTCTTTCTGCGGATCGCCAAGGAGCGCCGCCAGGGCCTTCATCCTGTCGAGCCTGAACGACTTCTTATAGTCGTAGTCGTCCGCCCGTTCGTAGTTCATGAGCGAGTCGAAATATGTGAGAGCTTCGGGGTAGGTCATCGCGTCGTCGTTCGTCGTTCGTAATTAGCCATTCGTTTACGAAATACGAACGACGAAAAACGAACGACGTTTTTTAATGTTTGAAGTGCCTTATGCCCGTAAAGACCATCGCTATGCCGAGACGGTCTGCCGCCTTTATCACCTCCGGGTCCCTGATGGAACCGCCCGGCTGTATGATGGCCTTGACGCCGGCCCTGGCGGCCTGCTCGATACCGTCCTCTTTCGGAAAGAAGGCGTCGCTGGCAAGGGTAGATCCCCTGGCGCGAGTGCCTGCCTTCTGTGACGCTATCGTAACGGAATCGACCCTCGACATCTGGCCGGCGCCCACGCCCACCGTCCTGGTCCCGACAGACAATACGATGGCATTCGACTTCACGTGCTTTGCGACGACCCAGCCGAAGAGGAGCGACTTCATCTCCTCTGCGGAAGGCCTGGCCTTTGTGACCACCTTTAGCTCGGATTCGCGTAAAGCGGCTATGTCACGGTCCTGGAGCAGGATGCCCCCGACCACCTTCTTCATATCGACATCCGGTCTTGCCGGAACGGAACCGAAACCCCTTACTTCCAGGAGGCGCAGGTTCTTCTTCGCCTTAAGCGCCTCGAGCGCCCTGGCGTCGTAGGAAGGGGCTATTATACACTCGACGAAATCGGCCTCCTTAAGGATCGTACCGGCAAGCTCCTCGTCGACCGCCCCGTTAAATCCCACTATGCTCCCGAAAGCGCTGAGCCGGTCGCAATCGAGCGCATCGAGATAGGCCTGCGACAGGGTCCTGGCGGTGGCCGTGCCGCAGGGGTTGGTGTGCTTTATTATGGTGGCGGCGGGCTCTTTGAACTCTTTCACGATCTCTAGGGCCGCGTTCAGATCGATTATATTATTGAATGATAACTCTTTCCCGTGAAGCTGGACGGCGTTCGAGACGCTCGGCTCGAGCACCGACCCGTCCCCGTAGAACGCCGCCTTCTGGTGCGGGTTCTCCCCGTACCTCAGGTCCTGTATCTTCTTATACTTAAGATCCATGATGCCGGGGAATCTTTCCTCCAAACTCCCAACTCCCGGCTCCAAACTATTCGGCCCTTTACCCTTCAGATACCCGTATATCGCCGCATCATACGTCGACGTCCGCTCGAAGACCTTTATGCCGAGCTCGCGCAGGAGCTCATCCGATACGGAACCGCCGCTCTTCTCCATCTCATCGATGACTCTTTTATAGTCAGCCGTATCGCAAACTACGCATACGGAAGCATGGTTCTTCGCGGCGCTCCGCAGCATGGAGGGGCCGCCTATGTCGATGTTCTCGATCGCTTCCTCGAGTTTCACCCCGGGCTTTGCGACCGTCTTCTCGAAAGGATAGAGGTTGACTACGACCATATCTATAAGTCCTATGCCGTGCTTTTTGACCGTCTCCATATGCTCCTTACTGCCTCTAAGCGCCAGGAGCCCTCCGTGGATCTTCGGGTGGAGCGTCTTCACCCTCCCGTCCAGCATCTCCGGGAAACCGGTATGCTCTGAGACGTCTTTGACCTGTATGCCGAGAGATCTCATCGCCTTGGCCGTCCCTCCCGTCGACAATATTTCGACGCCGAACCTGTCCAACACCCTTGCCAGATCCTCCAATCCCGTCTTATCCGATACGCTTATCAACGCCCTCTTTATCTTCACCTCTTTACTCCTTTTTATTTTTTCCTTTTCACCCTATACCCCATACCCTAAACCCTATACCCCGACTGCCCATTACCCACCCTATTTTTTCGCCTTCCCCTGGTTCGCCACCGCCTCCATGGCCTTCTTCACCTCTTCGGGATCGCCCAGATAATAACTCTTGAGCGGCTTCAGCCGTTCATCCAGCTCATATACGAGCGGAAGCCCAGTCGGGATATTCAATCCGACGATAGCCTCGTCCGATATGTTGTCTAGATACTTGACCAGGGCGCGCAGGCTGTTACCGTGCGCAGCTATTATCACGCGCTTGCCCGATCTCACCACCGGAGCGATCGTGCGCTGCCAGTACGGGAGGAACCTCTCCACGGTATCCTTCAGGCATTCTGTGACCGGCAGCTCTTTTGCGGTCAATTCCCTGTAGCGCGGGTCATTGCCCGGATACCGCGGGTCCTTCTCTTCCAGGGCCGGAGGCCGGATGTCATAGCTCCTCCTCCAGGTCAGGACCTGCGCTTCGCCGTATTTGGCCGCCGTCTCGGACTTGTTCAGCCCCTGCAGGGCCCCGTAGTGCCGCTCGTTCAGGCGCCATGAATTGTAGACCGGTATCCACATGAGGTCCATGCCGTCGAGAGTGACCCACAGCGTCCTGATAGCCCTCTTGAGCACCGACGTGAATGCGACGTCGAATACGAACTTCTCCTTCGCCAATACCTCTCCCGCCTTCTTCGCCTCAGCCAGGCCCTTGTCGGAGAGGTCCACATCGGTCCATCCGGTGAACCTGTTCTCCTTGTTCCAGACACTCTCACCGTGTCTCAGAAGCACCAGTTTCGTCATACGCTTTTTCTCCTTCTATCCGAAGTTTCAGGAAGATGATTATAACACAGAATCGGCCGGAACGCAAACGACGCCGTTCCTAAAGCAGCGCGCTCGATACGGTGTCACAGAAGAGGAACCCTTTCCGCTTCAGGCATATGCCGGATGGGACATTATCCGTCTTTTTGTACTTGATCAGGTCCTTTTCCAGCAGGTCCGCGATCGCCTTCTTCCCGAATTTTTCGAGATCGAACCCCGTCTTTTCCGCGAACCACTTGAAATCGATACCGTCCTTAGTCCTTATCTTCAGCGCGGCCGTCTCCCGGGCCCTCTTCTCCGGAGACAACTTCTCGCTCGATCCTGCCGTGGAGGCCCCTTCCAGCGACAGTTTTATATATGCGCCGACATCTGCGATATTCTTGCTCCTGACCCCGTCGATATACGATACTGCCGAAGGCCCTATTCCCACATACGGCCCGTTCTCCCAGTAATTCATATTATGCGCGCACCGGCGGCCTTCTTTTGCGAAATTGGAGATCTCATACTGGCTGAACCCGCGGACCGCAAGACGGTCTATCGCGAATTCATACATCGATGCCGCGGCATCGTCCTCCAGCGGGTTCACGCTCCCGTTCCGGACAGCAGAGAATAACGGCGTCCCCTTCTCGTATGTCAACGCGTAACAGGATATGTGCGCCACCGGCATGCTGACCGCCTTTTCGAGGTCCTTTTCCCAATCCCCGGCAGTTTCGCCCCATACGCCGAATATGATATCTATGCTCAAGTTGACGAACCCTCTTCGCGCAGCCATCATGACCGAATCTTCCGCCGCACGCGACGAGTGGATCCTGCCCAGGGCCTTAAGTTTCCTGTCCCTGAAGGACTGTACGCCGATGCTCAGGCGGTTCACGCCGCAATCGGACAGTATCCTCAATTTCTCATCGTTTATGCTCTCCGGGTTCGCCTCCACCGTGAACTCCGAATGGCTGCCGGCCCTCTTCCGCCCGAGCGCCCTCAGGAGCCGTTCCAGCGGGTCCCTGTCAAGCGCCGTGGGCGTCCCGCCGCCGACATAGATAGTGGAAAAACCGCCGGCGAGTCCCTCTATCCGCGCAACGGCTGTCCTTATATACTCTGATGCAAGGCCGGCATCGCATATAACGCTGTAGAAATCACAGTAGATGCACTTTCTCTTGCAGAACGGTATGTGTACATAAAGGGACGTCGTCATACAGGGATATATTATAAAAGAAAACGGATGATTATTCCAGAGGGATATAAAATGAAAGAGGCGCCTTTTCCAAGGCGCCTCTTTACTATATTAAAAACTACAGCTCTTATTTCTTCATCTTATTCAGGAAATCCTGCATCGCCTTCCCGGCTATCTCCTTGCAGCCGAGACCGAATGCGATCGCTATACCCAGACCTATCGCGGCCAGAATGACATTGACCGCCAGCGCGATCAGGGCCGTCGCTATATTCAGCTGCTCAACGGCTATGATTATCGCGAATATGATCAATACCGTCTGAGTCACCTGTCCCAGCATCTTCGCGCCGTCTATCCCCGCGTTCGAGGCAGAGGTGCGGACTATCGTTGAAACGAAGCCCGCAAGGAACGATCCGAGGACGAGGACGAATATCGCCGCCAGTATATTAGGCACATATTCGACCAGCCTTGATATCAGGGCCGCTGCCACGGTAAGGTTCAGCGCATTAAGGGCCGTCGCAATGACGATCAGGATCACGAGCCAGTACACGATCGCTCCGATAAGCTCCGAAAGCGTCGCCTTTATATCGCCCTTTGCAAGGATATTAGATACACCGGCCTTATCGCTCGCTACGTCAAGGCGTACCGCCTTGAGCACCCTTACGGTCACCGCTTCTAGCAATTTTGCGATCAGCCATCCTACAACGAGGATCAGGATCGCCCCTATTAATGTGGGAATATAACTCCATATTTTAATGAGCATCGCCTTTACGGGATCAGCAACAACTACGGTCATCCAATTCATACTTCACCCCCTTTTTTTATGCTTCGATCGCGCCCAAGCATAAAAAGGCATACCTTGGGCATATCGAAGGAATTTATTTATTATAAAGTTTACCACAAAATCCTGTTTTGACAAGGTCTTGCGCTAAAATTTATATTATCCGCACCTTACCCGCACTTGGAATAGCCGCAGGACTTGCAGACCATACACCCTTCAATATGCCATAAGGCGCTGCCGCAATCCGGACATACGCCTACTATATTACCTGTCTTTAAAGCGGTATCTTTGGCGCCTGCCGCGCGCGTTTCACCCTGCTCTATGGCCGCAGAGGGGGCCGCGGGACCGCCTGACTGCTCATAAGAGAAGGCCTTGGTCTCCTGGACAGGGCCCGCCTTTATACCCTGGATCCTCCGCTCCACAGCGCGCGCTATTGCATCGCTGCAGGAAAAGATCCTTCCGCCCTTCTCCCAGCTGGGGGACGGGCACCGGATGCCCCTGAGCTGCTCTATTATGGAATTTATCTCTATTCCGCTCCTGAGGGCCAGCGAAACGAGGCGCCCTATAGCCTCAAGCTGGCTCATGGCGCAGCCGCCCGCCTTACCCATAGACATGAATACTTCAAACGGAAGCCGCTGCTCATCTTCGTTTATGGTAATGTACAGGTTACCGCACCCGGTCGCGATCTTTGAGGTCGTTCCCGTGGTCACGGGAGGCCTCGGCCTGGGTATTATCTTCGCGGGGGCGGCCTTCTTATCTGTCCCGTGCGGGGCCGAGGGCTTGCTCAGAACCTGCTCGTCCCTTGACCTGTCACGGTAGATGGTCACACCCTTACAGCCGGTCTCGTAAGCGAGCATATAGACTTCCTTCACATCCTCGATCGATGCATCATGGGGAAAATTGACCGTCTTCGAAACGGCGTTGTTGGTGTATTTCTGGAATGCGGCCTGCATGCGGATATGCCATACGGGCGTTATGTCATGTGCCGTGACGAATACATCCTTCACATCCTGGGGTATCTCATCGAATTCCCTGATGCTCCCTTTCTGCGCTATCAGCTGCATCAATTCCGGAGAGTAGAAGCCCCGCTTTTCGGCGACCTCCCTGAAATAAGGGTGGACCTCCACAAGCTTCACGTTGTCCATGATGTTCCTGATATACGATATGGCAAATACGGGTTCTATGCCGCTTGACGAATTGGATATTATGGATAACGTGCCTGCAGGCGCTATGGTGGTAAGCGTCGCGTTCCTGAGCGGACGCGCACCCGGGAGGTCGTATACACTGCCTTTAAAATTGGGGAATGCGCCCCGCTCCGCCGCAAGGTCCTCCGACGCGCGTGTCGCTTCATCGAGGATGAACTTCATCACCTTCTCGGCAAGATGTATGGCCTCTTCGGAATCGTACCGCATGCCGAGCATCAGCAGCATGTCGGCAAAACCCATGACGCCGAGCCCTATCTTACGGTTCGATTTGGTAGTATCCTCTATCCTCTTGAGCGGATAGGCGTTCATATCTATGACGTTGTCAAGGAAGTGCACGGCCTTTCTCGCCGTCTCGCCGAGCAGGTTCCAGCTTACCTCGCCGTCGCATACCATCCTGGATAAGTTTATCGAACCGAGGTTACAGCTCTCGTACGGCAGGAGCGGCTGTTCGCCGCACGGATTCGTCGATTCGATCTCTCCGGCCTTCGGTGTGGGGTTGTATCTGTTTATCCTGTCCAAAAATATGATGCCCGGTTCTCCGTTCTTCCACGCCATCTTTACCATCAGGCTGAATACATCCCTGGCGTTCAGTTTAGAGATCGGTTTTTTCGTATGCGGGTCGATAAGGTCGTACTCCTCGCCGCGTATCGCCTTCTTTATAAAATCTTCCGTGACGGCTATCGATATATTGAAGTTGGTGATCTCTTTGTCGTTCTCTTTGCAGGATATGAATTCGAGGATATCCGGATGGTCGACCCGGAGTATCCCCATATTCGCGCCGCGGCGCGTCCCTCCCTGCTTCACCGCCTGTGTGGCCGCGTTGAAGACCTTCATAAAAGAGACCGGGCCGCTCGATACGCCGCCCGTGGAACGGACCGGAGAATTTTTTGCGCGCAGACGCGAGAAGCTGAAACCGGTACCTCCGCCGGATTTATGTATCATCGCGGTATCTTTGATGGCCCCGAATATGGACTCCATCGAATCTTCTATCGATAGCACGAAACAGGCCGACAGCTGCTGCAGGTCCCTGCCGGCATTCATCAATGTGGGCGAGTTCGGCAGGAACTCCAGCTTCGTCATCATCTCGAAAAACTCTTCTTCGCTCTTTGCCGCCGTCTCCTTATCATTACAGTAGTATAAGTCCGCCGTCGCTATGTTCTTTGCTACGCGACGGAACATGTCTTCAGGCGTTTCGAGCGGTTTACCCGAATCGTCCCGTTTCAGGTAGCGTTTCTCCAGCACCTTCTTCGCGTTTTCGGAAAGCGCGGAGTTCACATCTATCGGTTTTCCCATATCACTCCTCCCGGTATTTTTCGACGTAAAAGATTATATCACATCCGGACAAAAAGTCAAGGACAAATACCATATATTGTGGGTATGTGGTGCTGACTATACAATTAGTAGTGGTATTCGAGGGCACTTAGAGAGAACCTTATGGCGTATTATCTATGAATCCGGACCGTTCAGTATCGACAAAAAACCCCCGGCGCATATGCTTTCTCGGACACCAGGGGGTTTTTATTCATCGTCTATATAAAAAGAGTTGCCTTCTTACTTCTTCTCTTCTTTTTTGGAAGCGGCCTCGTCCCTTATCTCACTGATACCTGCGATAACCGCTATTATGCCGCCGAATATCAGCATGGCCGGTATGGAACCTTTCAAGACAAGGAGAAAATCGCTCCACCATCCGATAAGTCCGGCAAATCCAAGAAGCGCAACGATGGCACCTATGATAACGCTCAGATATTTTCCCATCATCTCACCTCCCATCCTTAAGCAAAAAGGATAATAACACAAACGGATTTCCTAAGCAAGTAAAAAATCATTGATCTGCGCTTCCGGCGGCGCCGGTCCTGCGTTTCCTGAATTTTTCGGTCACCTGAAAGTGGATATACCGTCCGAGCATGAGGCGCGTCTGTGCGTCTATCGCGGGTATGGAACCGATCGTCGCCGCGATAAGCGGCGCCAGGAGCCATTGCGCGACCATGATGAGGTACGTGGCGCGCCTCACACCCTTGGGCCGCGGAGGCAGGAGACGTATGCTGAGGACCATACATATAAAAAGCGTGACCGCGGTGACCCTGAAGAGCGCCGCCGTTACGCTCGGGAGGTTGTATCCGATGGCCGTCTGCCTGAAGAGCACACCGCCGAGCAGGAGCGGCAGAGGCGTTATGAAAGTTATTATGACGGCCCACACCGCCCAGGTGTAGTGGCTCTCCAGGAGGTGGAATGCCCGCCTGATCTTCCTCCGGAGAGGTATCCTGTTCGGCTTCATGAAGGCCGTCATCACGTAAGGGAAATTCTCGACGCCCCATGCCCACCGCCTCTTCTGTTTATACTGCTTTATTATGGTCGGTATGATGCCCTTTGCGGTGGCGACGTCGAGAGAGACGGTCACGTACATGGGTATGACGGAATAGTCCCCGTCGAAATGGAGGAAACACTTCCAGTATATGGCGGAATCGTCGGATATCATATCTACGGGCCAGTAACCGACCTTGACGAGCGTCTTGAAGCTCATACTGTGGCTGGAGAAGGTGACGAACTTCTCCAGCCGCATCGTCTCGATCATCTGCATGAAGCTCGAACCGAGCTCTAAAAGACGCGCTATCGAACGGGCGTGCCAGATGTTATTATTGTAGACGGGTATCGGCTGGTAGCTGGCGTGGGTGCGTTTCGGATTCGTGAGATAGTGATAAGCGAGACAGCCGAAGTACTCGCGTTCGGCGCACGTGTCCGCGTCGAAGCAGGACATGATGACGCTTTCGTAATCCACCTTCCGGGGATCGAGGAACTCTTTAAGCGCCCGCGCCCCCCATGACGCATTGGCGCCCTTCGCCTTGACCTCGCCTGCCAGATTGTCGGGGTGCCTCACAAGGAGGAACGCGAAGAACTCTTTTTCGAACTTCGCCTTGAGCGCCTGCGCGTCTTTCCATACGGTCTCGCCGGCCCTCTCCTCCACGCTGAAGATGACGATCATCTTCTTCTTTGGATAATTGGCCTCTATGAGGGAACGGACCGAAGGCGTCAATATCTCCGGCCCTTCCTTATATATAGGGAACAGGATGGCCTGATATATATCCTCATATCTCATGCCGTTGACCGTGCCCAGGGAAGCGCACCGTTCGATCCAGTCGATCTTCTTCTCTTTACCCAGCCGCCTGTAAGCGAAGAGGAGAAGCGTGGTAAGGTACCCCACCCTTATGGCCCAGTACAGGTCGAATATTATTATGAAGATGGCGACCCAGACCGGCCTTATGATGGCCAGGACGAAGAGCGAGATGAGCGTCGTCCATGTCATAAGGCCTGGTATTATCTCGAAAAGGCGTCTGTAAGATCTATCTCTTTTCATCGGGCTCATCGAACTCTTTTTTGAACCTCTGCATAAGCTGGCTGAAGAATTTTTGCCTGAGATCCAGCCGGTGGAGAAAAGGTTTCCCCCATGCATCTTCGCTGTCCGTAAAGTAGAGAGAGTCGTTATTATCATCATAAAAAAGGCCGCGGGGTGATTTATAAAATTTGTACAGCATCACCGCGTTCTCCGCCTCGTTCCCGCTCAGTTCGACCACGTTGATGTCCTTCTCGGTAACGAAGACGACGTGGTTCGACTCCGAATACCAGAATACGCTTATTATGGAAGAAGACGTCTCTACGAGCTTCTCTACGGTGGCCGATTCCTCGCCGGTCGATACGCCGTCTTTATATCCAAGGCGCACGATCCATATGACATGATCGGTAAAATAAAAGAATTTTTGTCCGTCCGGGGAGAACCTCTTCCCCCGTATCCGGGAAGGCCATTCCGTATAGAGCGAAATTTTTTTATCGCCTGAGCCGTCTATATTTGCCTTCACCAGGCCGGCATCGGTCATATAATATATCGCGCTCTTATTGTCCGATATTATGAAGTCCCTGACCCCGTGCCCTCCTATCTTCTTCATATCCTGTTTGAGCGGGAACAGGACTATGTCATCGGCCTTGGTGACCATATTGGGGCTGACGGTCACATCCTTCTGCCACGGATAGAAACCGTCCCTACGGACCTCTATACGGTAAGTCCCGGGCTTCAACTTCTCTATCCTTGCCGGAGTGACGTCCCGGATCTCCTCCCCGTTGAGATATATCGCCGCCCCCGAAGGCTGGCTCTTTATGTAGATGATGCCCGTCTTATATATCTTAAAGGCGTGGAAATCTATGGAATACCCGAGGGAATACGACAGGACGATAGGGGCGAGCGCGAAAAATAACGATACGGAAAAATAGAAGGCCACGGCCCTCTTTATCCTGTCGCTTATGTGCATATCACTCTCCGCCCATGATCGGCCTAAGGCCGGTGACGCTGTAGATGAGCTTAAGGTTCGACACATCCTTCACGTGGCGCACCTCCTTCACGAATGAGCATAGCGCAGTGCCGGCCAATCTCAGGATACCCGATATGAGGAAAAGGGTCAAGAGCTTATATCCGAATAGAGGCGGCAACGTATTCGCGAGATATCCGCCGATGGCGGCGCCGAAAAAGATAGCTATGCCGTTCACGACGCTGAAATAAGCTATGCAGCGGGTGCGCTTTTCAGGCGTCACGGCGTCATATATGAAGTTCGACACGCTGAGGTTGAAACCGGACCAGAAGAACCCGGAAAATATCTGGATGAGTATGAGATAGACTATGTTGCTGGAGAAGAGCCAGAGCACCGGTATCACCGGGAAGAAGATGGATGTGACCCTCAGCACCCTTCTGTTCCCGACATGGTCGGCATGCCGGCCCCACGCGTTCATCAGGGAGATTATGGTCAGCGTCGACGCCATGCTGACGATCGCGTACTTTAAATAATTGAACCCGAGGTCACGCAGCATATAGACGGCGAAGAAAGGAGATGCCAGGAATACCGCAAAATTTGTAGCGGCCGCGAAGACGACGAACCGCCCGAAGTTCGCCTTTGGTATGCGTTTCAAAAAATCTATCAGCGTGAAACGGTGTTCATCTTTTATTATGAGGGGCGGCTCGTACATCCTCGTAAGAAAATACCACGAGCAGATCCTCGAGAGAAAGGCGACGGCGAATATGATGGTGAACCCCGCATAACCGGACCCCTTAAACAGATACAGCACGAACCCTGCCCCGAATATGCTGGATACGTTTATGATACCGAAGAGGCGGTTACGCCAGCCGAAGACCTTGCCGCGCTCTTCGGCCGGCACGTGGTCCGCCATGATGCTCGACCACGGCGGGAACGAGACGGCCCCTATCGAAACGAGGGCCGTATAAAATAGAACAAGATACGGGACGCGGTGCAGCTGGAACACGTACGGTATGGCGATGATGGGAAGCCACATGAGCGCATGAACGAGCACCGCCGTTGTCATGACGGCCTTCCGCGAACCGAACCTTTCGGAAAGATGCGGAGAATAGCTTTGGAGGAGGGAACCGACCAGGCCGGGTATGGAAGCGAGTATACCTATAAGGCCTACGCTCGAGCCCATGGCTATGGCGTAAGGCGTTATAAAATAGTCGCCGATGCCCTGGTTGACGCTTGCGAATATCCCGTCTTTCAGCGAATAGTTTAAACTCTTCTTTATCTTCTGCTCCATACCCTATACCCTATACCCTGACAGTCTATCTCTTCCCTATACCCCGCCACTACATCCTCGCTATCCTGAGCTGCCCACATCCCGCATCGATATCCTCACCCTTGGACTTACGATGCGTTACTTGCACGGATCCCGCCTTCAGGGTTTCGATGAAGAGCTTTATCTCGCGCGCGGAGGGCGGCTCGAACCCCTTCGCCTTTATCTGGTTATAGGCTATGGTATTTACCTTGCAATTGAGCCCTTTGAGCAGAGAGACGAGCTTCAGGGCATCGTCTTCGGAGGAGTTTATACCTTTCAGCAGTACATATTCGAAGGTCACGATACGGCCCGTGACGGCGGTATATTCCCTGCAGGTATCTATCAGTTCCGCCAACGGGTACTTAGTATTTATAGGCACCAGCCCGGACCTCACACGGTCATCCGCCGAATGGAGGGAGACCGAGAGTTCTACCTGGATACCCTCTTCCTCCAATTTCTTTATCTTTGGGATCATACCGCATGTCGATATGGTGATCTTCCTGGCCCCTATGCCGAACGCGTCTTTGTCATTAAGGACCCTAACCGCTTTCATCAGGTTGGCGTAATTGTCGAGCGGCTCTCCGATCCCCATGAAGACAAGGTTGGTAAGCCCAGGGAGCGGGTTCTTCTCTTTTACGGACAGGACTTCGTCGATGATCTCCGAGGCGCGCAGGTTCCTGACGAACCCGAACGGCGCGCTGGCACAGAAACTGCATCGGAATTTGCAGCCGACCTGGGACGAGAGGCATATCGTCCCCCGGCGGCCTTCGGGTATGAAGACCGTCTCTATGGTATTCCCGTCTTCCAGTTTGAAGAGATATTTGACGGTGCCGTCCGCGGAAGAACGCCTGGAATCGAGCAGGACGAGCCGTGTTATATGGAATGCCTCTTTCAGCTTCCGGCGCAGGTCCTCGGGCAGGTCGCTCATCTTGTCGAACGAGCCCGCGCCGCGCTTATAGAGCCAGCTCCATACCTGCGCGGCCCTGTACCGCCGGGCGCCGAGCTTCTCGAGGGCATCCTCAAGCTCTTTCTTCGAGAGGTCTTTTATATCGATCTTTTTCATCATCAGCTATCAGCTATCAGCTATCAGCAAAAACTTAAAAGCTGAAAGCTATCAATCGATCTTCTTCTTCGTGAAGACCTTGTAAAAGCAGAACGCGGTCAGGGCGAGTATGAAGATCCATGATGCTGCAAAAAATATCCAGCCGGAGATCTTCATGACCTCGCCCTCCCCTTCTTCCGCCAGGCGATCCTGACCATCACCGATAACGTGACGAATATGAATATGAGGAACCACCTAGTCGCGATTATGAACGGCCTGTCCGCCGGCGCAACGTTCTTCATAAGGACCGTTGGGATGCCTTCCTGGAATATCCAGGATCCCAGTATAAGTAATAAGAAGAGGGGCGTTATATATTTTATTATGAATCTGTATATCCCGGGTATCACCATGTCGGCGCCGTGGTGTATCTCCTGCCATGCCTTCTCCATGCCGAAAACCCACGCAAAGAGGACCGTCTCTACGGTCGCGAAGAGCACCAGGCAGAAGGTGCCGCCCCAGAAATCGAGCTCATTGACCACTCCCCTGCCCAGGAAGAATATCGCCGGCTGGCAGAGGATGAAGGTGGCGATACCGAAGATCTTCACCGCCCTCGCCCTGGAGATGTTAAATTCGTCCTCCAGGAATGCGACGGCCGGCTGGGCAAGGGATATGGACGAAGTTATGCCGGAGAGGAAGAGGAGGAGGAACCAGAAACATCCGAAGAGGGCGCCGCCCAAAAGTCTTTGAAATATCAGAGGCATCGTCACGAACCCGAGATTGAACGCGCCGCTTTTGGCTATCGGGCCGATATCGAGCGGTCCGAAGAAGACGAATGCCGCCGGGATGATGATGCTTCCGCCTATTATCACCTCCGCGACCTCGTTGGTGCTCACAGCGGAAAGGCCCGAAAGCACGACGTCATCCCCTTTGGAAAGGTAGCTGGCGTACGTCAATATCACCCCTATCCCTACGCTCAGGGTGAAGAATATCTGCCCCGCGGCGGCAAGCCACACCCTGGCGCTTTTTAATGCGCTGAAGTCCGGGTTCCATAAAAAACCGAGGCCGTTGATGATATTCCAGGCGGGTTTCGCCGGGTCGGGTGTGCCTATGGTAAGCACCCTCACCATAAGTATGATGCCGAAGATGAAGAGTAAAGGCATGGCTATCTTACAAAGCCTTTCTATCCCGCCTTTTATGCCGTAATATATGACGGTTATATTCGCCAGGAAGGTTATGATGAAGAAGGTGTAGGCGCTCAGTAGCCCGGAGAAGTATCCGTTATTCTCCAGTCCCTGGAAGCCCCTCAGAAAGGCCTGCATGTCGCCCTGCGCAGCCGCGCCGGCGTACTTTCCGGTGAGGCTGTAAAAGCTGTAGGCGAGCGTCCACGATTCTATATATGTGTAATATATGAATATGACGAGCGGCCCGAAGATCCCTATGACACCGAAGTACTTTATGAAACGGTTCTTCTCCCACATCGTATGGAATATGCCGGGGGCCGTGCCGTGCTCGAAACCGCCGCCGTACCGGCCGAGCGTCCACTCTATCCACATGAGCGGGATCCCAAGCAGGAAGAGGGATATGAAATACGGTATCATGAAAGCGCCGCCTCCGTTCGAGGCGGCCTGCACCGGAAATCTCAGGAAGTTCCCTAAACCGACCGCGCTCCCGGCAACGGCCATTATTATACCGAGCCGCGTGCCCCACGCCTGCCGTTTCTTAGCCATAAATATAGAGGCCCTCGTTTTGAATCATTATAAGCTAGAGGACCTTTATTTTCCAATGATTTTTTCCGCCTAAAAGCATGAAGGGCGGCCCATATAATGGTTGTATATCTCGTTCGCGTCAACAAATGTCACATAGAGATCCCGGTTGACATCGGCACGAGCAAGCTGCTTCGGAGTGAGCGTGATCTGTCCGTACCAATATTTATAGACCAGTAACGCGTCGCCCGGCGTGACCTGGCCGTCATCATTCACGTCACCGTCATGTTCATAGGTGAAACATCCGGTGTGTGCGGGGTTGCCTTTTAGCATGGGCCAGGTCATTTTGTCACTAAGACCGGGCGTAGTGTACACGCACAGTTTACTGTCAAAAAACGTCGTCCCGGCTACCTCGGTATCTCCGTCCCCGTCCATATCTCCCAACGCAAGGCCCCCGAAAGAGAAGACGAAATCGTCCGTAAGGGATATGGGCCAACCCTCTACACGCTTTCCGTCATGGTGCCATGCGTACCAGGCATTTATAAAAGACGGGGCGATGAGCTCCAAGTCGGCATCCCCGTCTATGTCCGCTATCAATACTTCAAGGAGCAGAAAATTCACCGCTACCGGCCAGCCGGGCACGATCGTCCCGTCATGATTTACCACTACCAGGCGTTGCCCGTATACGCCCACTCCCCCCTGTACCATGCCATACGGCACCACCACCTCCAGATAGCCGTCTCCGTCAAGGTCACCCACGGAAGGAGCGTTATAGAACGCCAGCACACCGGCTTCCAATTTACTCAGGTCAACCGGCCATCCGCTTACGCAGGTCATATCTTCATTCAACGCTACTATAGAAGCCGGCCTCTCCGATACTATGATCTCGCCTTTAAGGTCACCATCCAGGTCGGCAATTATGGGATCGGCATGATCATAAGTGCCCGGGCGGTGCCCTCTATAGTACAGCCGGTCACCGTAAAGATTATAAACTGAAAGGTAGGTCCTGGATGATACGACGATCTCCAGGTTTGGACTAAGATCGATGTTCCCTACGGCCGGCGTCACATTAGAGATCCCCCGGATAGCTGGCGCCCCGGTCAGTACGTCACCGTTAAAGTTAAATATCTGTATATATGTGGCCAGATTTTTGTATGTTGAACATAGTATTATCTCCGGATAGACGTCATTATTAAGGTCTGCGATCACCGGAGCCTGATCATAGCCCATCCGTCCGGACAGGGTCTTCGGCCATCCGCCCGTGGTCACTTCGGTCCCGTCGGCATGATATACCGCGACGTGATGGTAATAGGGAGTCGATGTCTCGCCATAAACGACGACTATCTCCTTTCCCTCATAAGATGGGTCAACATCCCCCACCGCGACGTTATTGACTCCGTAGGGCTTTGATACGGGCCATCCCGGAAGGATATCACCAGATCCGTCGAATACATACACTCCGTCTGTGGATAGTTGTATGAGATCGTTCATCCCATCTTCGTTGATATCGGCAATGACAGGATAGGCGCTCGGATATCCCACCTCCACCGGCCACCCTCCCTCATGAATATCGGGGCAAATCTTAAAGAACACCCTGTCGCAAAATTCCCGTCCGCCATCTCCTGCCACGGTAAGCTTCAGAGTGTAATCTCCGGTCTCTAAACCGGAAACATCCCATGACGATAGAAGCACGCCGTCCTCGACAGGAACGTATGAGCGCGTTACCTCTACCCACTGATCCGGCAGCGCGCCTTCTCCTAATTCTATCTTATAGCTTCCGAACCCCGGACCTGCGGCTATCCCTTTGATATCTACCGTATCGATCCCGTTGAGGTCGGCATAAGGGGGCGGGTAGATGATCTTTGCCGCACAAGGAGGGTCTGCCAAAAGCGCTTCATATACATCGATCCTCCCGTATCCTACATAAGGATCCCACTCCGGCCCGTCTTTACGGTCGGCTGATCTCCTGATCACCTGCCGCACCTGCTCATTTGTATATTCAGGATGCTGTGACAGGATCAAAGCGGCCAGACCGACGACATGAGGCGTGGCCATTGAAGTCCCCCTGTATCTTATATAATATTCGTCCAATATGGTCCCCCCGTCCCCGTATCCGTCTGTCCCATTCGCTCTTAAAGAGAGGATATTGGCGTAAGGGTAAGGGATGCCTGTGGCGAGAGGCGTGCTGTCGCCTCCCGGCGCGGCGACATCCAGTGCCGGCCCCCAGCTCGAAAACTTCGCTTTCTCTCCGTAATGATCCAATGCGGCTACAGAGATGAGTTGAGGATAGTTGGCCGGGTAGATGCCGTCCTCCAGATCGCTGTTCCCTGCCGCGGCCACTATGACACAGCCATTCGCATAGGCATACTCCATCGCCTCAAGTATCGACCTGCTCAAACGCGGTCCGCCCCAGCTGTTATTCATGACATCGGCTCCGTTATCGGCGGCATATGCGATCGCCTGGACAAGCTGATCTGTGGACAAATCGGTCTTTAATGCCATTATCCTGCTTCCGAAGGCAACACCTACTATGCCCTTCGCGTTATTTCCGATGGCCGCTATCGTCCCGGCGACGTGGGTACCGTGCCCGTTGGTATCCATAGGATCGTTGGTCTGGGAGGCGAAGTCCCATCCCATAACGTCATCAATATAACCGTTACCATCATCGTCTATGGCATTACCCGGTATCTCATCTTCATTCCCCCAGAGATTCCCGATAAGATCTTCATGGTTATAATCGACGCCTGAATCATTCACCGCAACGACCACACCCCGACCCGTAGCTATATCCCAGCCGCGTTCGGCGTCTATCATCTCCAGGCCCCACATGTCCCTGTAGTCCTGCCCCCAACTTCCGGAGGACGAGAAATAAGTGTCGTCAGGGGTATAAAGGAAGTTATAACGGTAATTCAATTCCGCATATTCGACATTAGGATCCTTCTTGAACTCTTCACGGGCTTTTAAGATGTCGATTCCGGATTCGGCTTTCAATATATAGATATTTTCAAGGTCGGGGATATGGGTCCCCGGGGGCACCCTATTCTGTCTCTCCGGGTATTTGAAAGCATTAAGCTTTGCCTGACCGTCCGCAGTCAATCGTGGAGCAGCCGATTTCTTGAAAAGCGGCTCGATCTTTTGCACCTTATACTTGGTCACCAGTAGATTCAAACCGGCATCACCGGGAGCCGATTGGTCATTAAGCAACATATTCTTTGCGGGGGCCGATCCCGACCTGAACTTGACTATAAGCTGATCCGGCACATACCGGGACCCGTCGTTCGAAATCAAACCTGACGGTCCAGGAATACTCAAATCAGTTTGAGCGCCGACCTTATCCTGCACCATAGCCTCGCTGATCACAACTACCTGAAACATATAAGATGCCGCGACCAGAGCGATCCACATCATCTGTCTTATGGCTTTAGCATTCATCTCGCACCTCCTGTGATATTTCATAAACACTTTAACAAACCCTTTAATTATCACGTAAAAAAAATTACTGCCGACAACAGCTGGCGGACTTTTTACCTATTCCTTTTAAAGATACACTATGATATAGAAAAAGCAAGGTAGGAAAACTAGCTTTTTTATCTTCTAAAAGCCAGTTTTTTTGACCTTTTCCAGGAGCCTTTCAAGTGATACAGGCATGATAAGCGACCAGTTATTGGCGCTTACGGTGCCGGGCGTGTTTATGCGGTACTGATACGGGTCACCCTCCAATATGCCTCCCGCATAAAGGAGGTCCGTTATGAGCTCTATCCTGAATATGGAGCGGGATCTCCCGGTTATACCGAGCGCGGCTTTTACTATCTCCCGGTCCGGTCTTTCCCGCATGGCACCCTTCAATTTAAGGTGCTTCCAAAGCTTCTTCTTTTCCCCGTAGCTGTTCTCGTACAGGTCGATAAAATCGGCCAGCTCTTCCTTCTTCTTCCCCAGGACGTTGACCAGATATTCGGTTGAATCCACTTCATCCCGCCATCTGAGCCGGCCGTGCCCGGAAGAGCAGGCCAGGAAGAGCTTCTCCTTGGCGGAATTGCCGTCTATGCCGCGGTCGGCGCACTTCCTCATAAATAGCATCTCGTCTATCGTGCCCGCCTCGTTCTCCCACCATGCGGCCCAGTTCGTGGTGTCATGGGTGGAGAGCATCGCGACCGAAAGGAACCGGTATTCAGAGGGCTTCAGAAAATCGTGCTTCGTCTTCCAGTCCTTGACCCACCTCTGGACCTCGTTGCCCGGCATGCCCATCTTCTTCAGCACCTCCGGGCAGGCCTTCGGTATGACGCCGAGATCCTCGGCGCACAAAAGCACGCTTGTGCTCCCGTCCATAACGGAGAGGATATTCCTTCCGTGCTCCTCCCATACCCTTTCGTCCCCGGGGTCGAAGAAACCTTTCAACCCCTCGCTCTCCGCCGGCTCGTCATACGGTATGCTCCATATCCTGAAGAGCCCCACCACGTGGTCTATCCTTAGAATATCGTAGAAATTTTCGGCATAGCGGAGCTTCTCTTTGATATACCTGTATCCGTCGGCTGCTATCCTCTCCCAGTTATAGGTGGGCACCCCCCACCTCTGCCCCTTCGCGCAATATACATCCGGAGGGGCGCCGGCCGCGTATTCCAATCTGAAGAACTCCCTGCGGGACCATACATCCGCCGAGTCACGCGATATGAGGATAGGGAGGTCCCCTTTTATCAGAATGCCTTTATCTGCGGCATATCTTTTGGCGTCCCTGAATTGCGACCACAGTTTCCACTGCACCCATGCAAGAAATGCCACATCCTCTTCCCGCTCTGCCCTGAAAATATCGAGCGCTTCCCGGGAGCGGTCCTTATACTTCCCGTCCCATTCGTACCACGGCTTACCGCCGTGAAGGTCCTTAAGGACTCTGAAGAGGCAGAAGTCCTCCAGCCAGTACGCGTTCTCTCTCTTAAAATCCGCGAACTCTTTCGAACCGGGATCGCCCTCAAGGCGGTATATCTCCTTCAACACTTTAAGTTTTTCGGACTTTATACTGTAATCAACGCGGCCGCTTGCGAGAGGAAATCTCTTTTTGAGGCCGGCCACGGAGGCCTTTACCGATTTTTCTCCGGAGGCAGGAACTTTTTTGAGCGAAATGTACGCGGGTTCAAGGGCGAAAGAGCTCAGGGCGTCATATGGACAGGATGTGGGGCCGGTCTCGTTCATGGGGAGGAGTTGAAGTATGGAGTTCCCCGTCCCGGCGCACCAGTCGACGAGAAGTTTGATGTCGCCCAGGTCGCCTATCCCGACGCTATCCTTCGAATATACGGAGAATAGCGGCACGAGCACGCCCGAGCGCTTCTTCAGGCCTATCCTGCGCCACTTATCCTTCGAAGCGGTCTTGAGCAACTCCTTCATATCGTCCCTGGCCATACCTCTGCCTCTCCTTATTATTATCATATAATAATGTGCTTAAGTCCGCAAAGCAAGGAATTTTTACGGGTAGGCACCTCTGGCGCTATGCCGCACTCAGGGTCCTGTTCACGGCCTGAATTTTTTCGCCGTGCACTGCGGTTTACGTCTCGCGAATTTGCAGGAATTCCCTCGGCCTTTGTGTCAATAACCCGTTACTTGATAAATCCCCTTTG